>NZ_RZSG01000225.1:0-8034 GCF_003997725.1 Mesorhizobium sp. M4A.F.Ca.ET.050.02.1.1 | reverse complement strand
ATTATGGAGCACGGCAAAACCGTTCCAGTCGGCACGGGCGGCATTGACCGCCGCGGCGAGCTTGGCCGCCTGGCCGAGCACGGCGGCACCGTCGGCGCGCGCCAGCGCGCCCTGGCCGACGATGATCAGCGGGTGCGTCGCCTTTTTCAGCACCTGGAAGAACTTGCCGTTGCCGTCGGCCAGGTCCTTCAGCGATTCCGGACCGGCGCCGATCTGCTCATAGTCGTAGCGCGTGTCACCGATCTCGCCGATAACGCCGATCGGCAGGTTGCCGATGCGCCAGCGCTTGCGGATGCGGGCATTGAGCACCGAGGCCTCGAAGCGCGGGTTGGCGCCGATGATCAGCACCGCGTCGGCCTGCTCGATGCCCTCGATGGTCGGGTTGAAGATGTAGCTGGCGCGGCCGAGCGACGGATCGAGCGCGGCGCCATCCTGGCGGCAGTCGGTATTCTTCGAGCCGAGCGCCGCCATCAGAAGCTTCAGCGCATAGATCTCCTCGACGGCGGAGAGATCGCCGGCGACGGCGCCGATCCGCTCGGGCGTGGTCTTGCCCACTTCGTCCTTGATCGCTGCGAAGGCTTCGGCCCAGCTTGCCGCGACGAGCTTGCCATCCTTACGCACATAGGGGCGGTCGAGGCGCTGCGTGCGCAGCCCGTCCCAGATGAAGCGGGTCTTGTCCGAGATCCACTCCTCGTTCACCGCCTCGTTGACGCGCGGCAGGATGCGCATCACCTCGCGCCCCCTGGAATCGACGCGGATCGCCGAGCCGACCGCGTCCATGACGTCGATCGATTCCGTCTTGGTCAGTTCCCACGGCCGCGCCTGGAACGCGAAGGGCTTGGAAGTCAGCGCGCCGACCGGGCAGAGATCGATGACATTGCCCTGCAATTCCGAGGTCATTGCCTGTTCGAGATAGGTGGTGATCTCGGCATCCTCGCCGCGGCCGATCAGGCCGAGTTCGGAAATGCCGGCGACCTCGGTGGTGAAGCGGACGCAGCGCGTGCAGTGGATGCAGCGGTTCATCACCGTCTTCACGAGCGGCCCGATATACTTGTCTTCCACCGCGCGCTTGTTCTCGTGATAGCGCGAGGAATCGACGCCGAAGGCCATCGCCTGGTCCTGCAGGTCGCATTCGCCGCCCTGGTCGCAGATCGGGCAATCCAGCGGATGGTTGATCAGCAGGAATTCCATCACGCCTTCGCGGGCCTTCTTGACCATCGGCGTGTTGGTGAAGATTTCCGGTGGCTCGCCGTTCGGGCCCGGACGCAGGTCGCGCACGCCCATGGCGCAGGAGGCCTGCGGCTTGGGCGGGCCGCCCTTCACCTCGATCAGGCACATGCGGCAGTTGCCGGCGATCGACAGCCGCTCATGGAAGCAGAAGCGCGGCACTTCCGCGCCGGCATCCTCGGCTGCCTGCAGCAGCGTGTAGTGGTCGGGTACAGTGATCTCTTTCCCGTCGACCTTGAGCTTTGCCATCTCGCCTCAAACCTCTGCGGACGTCCCGCAATCCTCTTTCCGGGCGCGGCCAAAACCGCGCCCGGCATTGAATTTCAACCTTTGGCCGCCAGCGCCGTTGCCTGGCCAGTCCAGTCGTCGCGGCCGATGCGGCCGGCGAGCGACAGATAGTCCTCGACCCAGGCGATCTCTTCCGCCGTCCAGGCCGCGATCTGGCCATATGTCCAGATGCCGAGGCCATTGAGGACCTTCTCCAGCTTCGGGCCAATGCCTGAGATCGCCTTCAGGTCGGCCGGCGCCGCCGGCCGGTCCATGGCCTTGGGCTGCCTGAAATCCTCCGGCATCAGCCCGGTCGCGGCACTGCTTGCCACAGTGTCAGTGCCGGTGGTGTCCTGCACCTTTTCCACGGAGGCCTGGGCAATGTCGGTCACATCCCTGGCGAAGGTCTGCGCCTCGGCGATCAGCGTCTTTGTCGCCTTGCGCGCCTTGGACGAGGTCTTCTGGGCTTGCTCCAGCTCTTCGCTCCGCGCCTCGAAATCATCGACGATCGGCTGGAACAGCCGCTGCGAGGCCTCGGTGGCGCCCGAAAGCGCGCCCAGCCACACGCCGAGGGCATGATTGGCCAGCCCGATGCTGATCGCCGACATGGCGGCGACACCGGCGACAGGATGCGCCAGGAGATTGACGGCGCTGGCCATCTCCTTCGGCATCATCCTGGTCAGATCCTGGTTCATCTTCTCTAACTGGTCCATGTCGGGCATCAGTGCATAGGGTATCGAATACAGCGCCATCGAGTGCTCCTGGTCGTTTCTTCGTATGCCCCGCCCGTTATTCCTGTTCCGGGCTCTCGCCCGCAATTCCAACCTTATTCCGCCGCCACCATCACCGGCTCCACCCGGTGCGCGTTGCGCGAAAACTCATCGATGCGGCGCTCCACCTCGCCACGGAAATGCCGCATCAGGCCCTGGATCGGCCATGCCGCCGCGTCGCCCAGCGCGCAGATCGTGTGCCCCTCGACCTGCTTGGTGACGTCGAGCAGCATGTCGATCTCGCGCTTCTGCGCCTCGCCGCGCACCAGCCGCTCCATCACCCGCCACATCCAGCCGGTGCCTTCGCGGCACGGCGTGCACTGGCCGCAGCTTTCGTGCTTGTAGAAGTAGGAAAGCCTGGCGATCGCCTTCACGATATCGGTCGACTTGTCCATGACGATGACAGCCGCCGTGCCGAGGCCCGATTTCAAGTCGCGCAACGCGTCGAAATCCATCGGCGTGTCGATGATCTGCTCGGCCGGCACCAGCGGCACCGAAGCGCCGCCCGGAATGACCGCCAGAAGATTGTCCCAGCCACCGCGGATGCCGCCGCAATGCGTGTCGATCAGCTCGCGGAACGGGATCGACATCGCCTCTTCGACGGTGCACGGGTTGTTGACGTGACCGGAGACGCAGAACAGCTTGGTGCCGACATTGTTCGGCCGGCCGAAGGACGAGAACCAGGCAGCGCCGCGGCGCAGGATGGTTGGCGCGACCGCGATCGACTCGACATTGTTGACCGTCGTCGGGCAGCCATAGAGGCCGACATTGGCCGGGAACGGCGGCTTCAGACGCGGCTGGCCCTTCTTGCCTTCGAGGCTTTCGAGCAGAGCCGTCTCCTCGCCGCAGATATAGGCACCGGCGCCATGGTGCATATAGACGTCGAAGTCGTAGCCGGAAGTGTTGTTCTTGCCGATCAGCTTGGCCTCATAGGCCTCGTCGATGGCCCGCTGCAGCGCTTCGCGCTCCCTGATGAACTCGCCGCGCACATAGATGTAGGCGGCGATCGCGCCCATGGCGAAGCCAGCGAGCAGCGCGCCCTCGACCAGCGTGTGCGGATCGTTGCGCAGGATGTCGCGGTCCTTGCAGGTGCCGGGCTCGGATTCGTCGGCGTTGATGACCAGATAGCTCGGCCGGCCGTCGCTCTGCTTGGGCATGAACGACCACTTGAGTCCGGTCGGGAAGCCGGCGCCGCCGCGTCCGCGCAGGCCCGACGCCTTCATCTCGTTGACGATCCAGTCGCGCCCCTTGGCGATGATGCCTGGCGTGTTGTCCCAGGCGCCGCGCGCCATCGCTCCGTTGAGCGACTTGTCGAAGAGGCCGTATATGTTGGTGAAGATGCGGTCTTTGTCCTGAAGCATTGTTCGTCCCTCAGACCGGCTTCTTGCCGAAGACGCGGATATATTCGGCCACCCCGCCCTTGGCGAGCGCCTTGGCCTGCTTGACCCAGTCGTCGCGCTCGATGCGGCCATGGAAGGAGAGATAGGCGTCCACCCAGTCGCGCTCGGCCTTCTTCCACGACGCGACCTGCGCGAAGGTGTAGATGCCCAGCGAATGCAGCGTGCCCTCGATCTTCGGACCGACGCCGGAGATCAGCTTGAGGTCGTCGACCGCAACGGGCCGTTCTATGCCAGCGGGCCTGTTCTTGTCGTCGAGTGAAGGCTTTGCCTGCTTGACGGCTGGCTGCTTGGCTTCCGGCGCCTTGAAGGCGGAAGCCGGCTCGGCCTTGGCCCTCGGACCACTGCGCTGCTTCGAGACACCCTCGACTTCCGGCGAAGCCTTGTTGGCATTGGCGGCCGAATGCCGCGGGGCCGACACGCTCGCCGCCTTTTCCACGGCCAGCGCGACCTTGACCGGCGAAGGCGTGTTCAGCGCCGGGCTGGTCTCGGGCGCATCGGTCTTCGGCTTGCCGGCCTTCGACGGGCCCACGGGGGCAGCCGGCGCCGGCACCTCCGTTGCGATAATGGCGTCGGAAGCGGCCTTGGCCGCCTTCGCCGCCGCCTTGGCTTCCTTCTCGCGTGTCGACTTCAGGATCGCCTTCTCGCTCTTCAGCGTCGTCAGGCCGGTGGCTGGCTCCGAGCCGGTGCGGCCATTCTGCGGGCCAGGCGTCACCGAGGCGCCCTTGCCACCTTCGTAGAGGTCGATGATCTCGGCCAGCCGCTCCGGCGTCAGGTCCTCGAACGTATCCTTGAAGATCATCACCATCGGCGCGTTGACGCAGGCGCCGAGGCATTCGACCTCCTCCCACGACAGCGTGCCCTTGTCGTTGGTGTGGAACTGGTCGTGGTGGATCTTCGAGCGGCAGACATCCATCAGTCCTTCCGAGCCGCGCAGCATGCAGGGCGTGGTGCCGCAGACCTGGATATGCGCGCGCGTTCCGACCGGGTTGAGCTGGTACTGCGTGTAGAAGGTCGCGACCTCGAGCCCGCGGATGCGCGGCATGCCGAGCATGTCGGAGATCGTCTCAATCGCCGCCTTGGTGACCCAGCCTTCCTGCTCCTGCGCCAGCATCAACAGCGGGATGATCGCCGACTGCTCGCGGCCCTTCGGATATTTCTTGATCCACTGCTTGGCCGCGGCCGTATTCGCCCTGTTGAAGGCGAAGGAAGCTGGCTGGACGCTGGCATCTGCGAGACGGCGGACTGACATTTAGCGATCGACCTCACCAAACACGATATCGAGCGAACCCAGCACGGCGGTGACGTCGGCCAGCATGTGGCCGCGGCACAGGAAATCCATGGCCTGCAGATGCGCGAAGCCGGGCGCGCGCAGCTTGCAGCGGTAGGGCTTGTTGGTGCCGTCGGAGACCAGATAGACGCCGAACTCGCCCTTCGGCGCCTCGACGGCGGCATAGACCTCGCCGGCAGGTACGCGGTAGCCCTCGGTGTAGAGCTTGAAGTGGTGGATCAGCGCTTCCATCGAGCGCTTCATCGCCTGGCGCTTCGGCGGCACCACCTTGCCGTCGAGGTTGGACACCGGGCCGCTGCTTTCCTTGCCGAGCAGCAGGTCGACGCACTGGCGCATGATCTTCGCCGACTGGCGCATCTCTTCCATGCGCACGAGATAGCGGTCGTAGCAGTCGCCGTTCTTGCCGATCGGGATGTCGAAATCCATCTCGGAATAGCATTCATAGGGCTGCGACTTGCGCAGGTCCCAGGCAGCGCCCGAGCCGCGCACCATCACGCCGGAGAAGCCCCAGGCCCAGGCATCGGCCAGCGACACCGTGCCGATATCGACATTGCGCTGCTTGAAGATGCGGTTTGGCGTGAGCAGCGCATCGAGGTCGTCGATCGACTTCAGGAACGGATCGATCCACTTGCCGATGTCCTCGACCAGCTTCTGCGGCAGGTCCTGGTGCACGCCGCCGGGGCGGAAATAGGCCGCGTGCATGCGCGAACCCGAGGCGCGCTCGTAAAACACCATCAGCTTTTCGCGTTCGACGAAGCCCCACAGCGGCGGCGTCAGCGCGCCGACGTCCATCGCCTGCGTCGTCACATTGAGGATGTGCGACATGATGCGGCCCATCTCGGAATAGAGCACCCGGATCAGCTGGCCGCGCTTCGGCACCTCGATGCCGAGCAGCCGCTCGGCGGCGAGCGCGAAGGCGTGCTCCTGGTTCATCGGCGCGCAATAGTCGAGCCGGTCGAGATAGGGTACCGCCTGCAGATAGGTCTTGGCCTCGATCAGCTTCTCGGTGCCGCGATGCAGCAGCCCGATATGCGGATCGACGCGGTCGACCACCTCGCCGTCCAGCTCCAGCACCAGGCGCAAAACGCCATGCGCCGCAGGATGTTGCGGTCCGAAATTGATGTTGAAGTTGCGGACGGAGGTTTCAGCCATTCTGGCGCCTCTGGCGAAGAGTCAGTAGTGAGTAGTGAGTAGTGATCATCAATCTCAATGCCTACTTATTCGCCTGTTTTGCCTGCACCGTCCGATAAGAGATCGCATCATTTTCCCAATCTCTTCGCATCGCAGCAGCAGCTCAATCTCGTTGGCTTTTCCAGCATGCCGAAACGACATGCCAGCAATACGTGTGTTTCGAGTTCCTTCAACGAACCCTGCGCCATGCGCAGGAATTGAACGAACGACCCTCTGTTTTCGCGACCATATCCCTCGGCGATGTTGGCGGCGATAGATACCGCCGAGCGACGCATCTGAGAGGTCATTCCATAAATCTCGTCTTTCGGGAAACCTTTGGTGACACGGTAACAATCTTCGGCGAGAACCATCGCCGATTGCCACACCATCAGGTCGCGATAAGATTCGATCCGCTTTTCCAATTCCTTCCCTACTGACTACTCACTACTTCCCTACTCACTGCTTGGCTTTTTCATCCCCCGGCAGCACGTAATCCGTGCCTTCCCATGGGGAGAGGAAATCGAAATTGCGGAATTCCTGCTTGAGCTCGACCGGCTCGTAGATGACGCGCTTGGCTTCGTCGTCGTAACGCACCTCGACGAAGCCTGTGAGCGGGAAATCCTTGCGAAGCGGATGGCCTTCGAAACCGTAGTCGGTGAGGATGCGCCGCAGGTCGGGATGGCCCGAAAACAGCACGCCATAGAGGTCGTAGGTCTCGCGCTCGAACCAGTCGGCGCCAGGATAGACGGCGGTGAGCGAGGGAACCAGCGTCTCCTCGTCGGCCTGGACCTTGAGGCGGATGCGCACATTCTGCTTCGGCGACAGCAGGTGATAGACGACATCGAAGCGCTTGGCTCGCGACGGATAGTCAGCGCCGCAGACGTCGATGATCGAGATGAACTGGCAGCGCTGATCATCGCGCAGGAAGGTCGCCACCTCGATCAGGTTGATCGGCTCCACGGAGACGGTGAGTTCGCCATAGGCCAGCACCGCTTCGCCAATCCGGTCGGTCATCTTCTCGCCCAGATAGGTCGAGAGTTCATTCAGCTTCTGGCTCATTGGTTCACCGCTCGATCGTGCCGGTGCGGCGGATCTTCTTCTGCAGCAGAAGAATGCCGTAAAGCAGCGCTTCCGCGCTCGGCGGGCAGCCGGGCACATAGATGTCGACGGGCACGACACGGTCGCAGCCGCGCACCACCGAATAGGAATAGTGGTAGTAGCCGCCGCCATTGGCGCAGGAGCCCATGGAGATGACGTAGCGCGGCTCCGGCATCTGGTCGTAGACCTTGCGCAGCGCCGGCGCCATCTTGTTGGTCAGCGTGCCGGCGACGATCATGATGTCGGACTGGCGCGGGGACGCGCGCGGCGCGACGCCGAACCTCTCCGAGTCATAGCGCGGCATCGAGGTGTGGATCATCTCCACCGCGCAGCAGGCGAGGCCGAAGGTCATGAACATCAGCGAGCCGCTGCGCGCCCAGGTGATCAGCGCCTCAGTGGAGGTGACGAGGAAGCCCTTGTCGGCCAGCTCGTTGTTGATCTCGAGGAAGAACGGGTCATCCTGCCCCACCGGCCGGCCGGTGTTGGGATCGATGATGCCCTTGGGCTTCGGCGCGACGAGGGTGCCTGAACTGTCGTTCAATCCCATTCCAGCGCTCCTTTTTTCCATTCATAGGCAAAGCCGATGGTCAGCACCGCCAGAAACACCATCATCGACCAGAACCCGAGCATGCCGATCTTCGAGAAGGACACCGCCCACGGGAACAGGAAGGCCACTTCCAGATCGAAGATGATGAACAGGATCGACACCAGGTAGAAGCGGATGTCGAACTTCATTCGGGCGTCGTCGAACGAGTTGAAGCCGCATTCATAAGCGGAAAGCTTTTCCGGATCGGGGCTGCGGTAGGCCACCAGG
>NZ_RZSG01000224.1:0-8041 GCF_003997725.1 Mesorhizobium sp. M4A.F.Ca.ET.050.02.1.1 | reverse complement strand
CGCCATCACGGTCTGATGTCGGAAATCAACGTCACGCCGATGGTCGACGTGATGCTGGTGCTTTTGATCATCTTCATGGTCGCGGCGCCGCTCCTGACGGTCGGCGTGCCGATCGACCTGCCGGATACGCAGGCCAAGGCGATGAATGTCGATACGCAGCCGATCACCGTCTCGATCAACGCCTCCGGCCAGATCTACCTGCAGGAAACCGAGATCCCGATCGAGGAGCTGGTGGCCAAGCTGCAGGCGATCTCCAAGACCGGCTATGACGAGCGCATCTTCATCCGCGGCGACAAGCTGACAGACTACGGCACCGCCATGAAGGTGATGGCCCGCATTTCTGCGGCCGGATACAAGAACATCGGCCTGGTTTCGCTGCAGGAACAGGATCAGTAGAAGCAAGATGAGGACGGGCCTCACCACATCGGTGATCTTGCATACGGTGGCGCTGGCCTTCGGGCTGTTCACGCTGTCGTCGCCGCCTGCCATGCCTGCGTCCGATGTCGAGTCGGTGGCGGTTGACATCGTGCCGATGGAGGCCATCGCGCAGACACTGCAGGGCGACAAGAAGGCGGTGATGCATGACAAGCCGGCGCCGACGCCGACCAAGCGCCCGGACATCGTCCCCGATGCGCAGAAGGTCGGCGAAAACAGCGTCGATACCGACAAGCCGATCACGGACGAGGCCAAGCCGAAGCCGGTCGACCTGACATCGGCGCCGCCGCCGGCGCCAACGCCGACCGAAAAGCCGAAGCCCGAGGACGCGCCGAAGCCGAAGGAGACGCCGAAGCCGACGCCGGCAACGGAAGTGGCGCCGGTGCCGCAGCCGAAGGAAGAGGTCAAGCCCGAGCCGGTCAAGCAGGTGGAACCGAAGCCGACGCCGGCCAAGGAGCCGACACCAGCGCCGCAGCCGGACAAGACCGCGGCCATCCAGCCGAAGGAAGAGGTCAAGCCGGACGCCGTTGCTGAGGCCATTGCCCAAGAACCGCCGACCGAGACGACGCAGCTTCCAGACTCCGCGCCGGCGCCCGAGGCGCGGCCGAAGCCGCAGCCGGCCCAGGCCGAGAGCGCCAAGGCGCCGGACCGCAAGGACGCCGACAAGCCGGTCAAGGAAGCGTCGTCGAAGCCGAAGTCGGAAGACAAGCAGTTCAACGCGGACGAGATAACGGCGCTGCTCGACAAGCAGAAGCCTTCCGGTGGCGGCGCCAAGCGCTCGGCCCAGCAGGCTTCGCTCGGCGGCGAAAAGGACCAGGGCCAGAAACTCTCAAGGTCGGAACAAGGGGCGTTGGAAGACCAGCTCGGCCATTGCTGGACCCTCCCGGTCGGCCTCGAAGGTTCCGAGGATTTCACCGTGGTCGTTCGCTTCAACCTGAACGCCTCCGGTAAGTTGGAAGGCCGCCCGACTGTCGAAAAGTCCAGCGGCAACCCCCAGTTCGACGCCAGTGCGGTTCGCGCCGTGCAGAAATGTGATGTCGCCGGGCTGCAGGTGCCCGCCGGCAAGCAGGACATATGGTCCGATGTTCGCGTCAACTTTGATCCGAGAGCGATGCTTGGCCTGTAGCCTGAGCACCCGAAAAATCAGCAAGAGAAGCGAGAAGACATGAAATCCATCCTCAAGCCGCTCCTGGTGGTCGCCGCAATGGCGATGGGCATAATTTCTGTCGCCACCTTGCCTGCTCGAGCAACCCTCGAGCTCAACGTCAACAAAGGCAATGTCGAGCCGATGCCGATAGCCATCCCCGACTTTCAGGGAGAGCTTGGCGCGCAGATATCGGAGATCGTAACCGCCGATCTGAAACGGTCCGGACTGTTCGCGCCGATCGACAAGGCCGCCTTTGTCGAAAAGATCACGAACCCAGATGCGGCGCCGCGCTACGAGGACTGGAAGGTCATCAACGCGCAGGCGCTGGTGACCGGCAGCGTGAACAAGGAGGCGGACGGCCGCATCCGCGCCCAGTACCGGCTGTGGGATATTTTTGGCAACACGCAGCTGGCCGGCGAGCAGTTTTTCGCCAACGACGCCAATCAGCGCCGTGTCGCTCATATCATCGCCGATGCGATCTATGAGAAGATTACCGGCGAAAAGGGCTATTTCGACACGCGCGTCGTCTTCATCGACGAATCCGGCGCCAAGAATGCGCGCAAGAAGCGGCTCGCCATCATGGACCAGGACGGCGCCAACGTGCGCTATCTGTCCGACGGCCGCTCGATCGTGCTGACACCGCGCTTCTCGCCGAACCGGCAGGAAATCACCTACATGTCCTATGAGAGCGGCCAGCCGAAGGTCTATCTACTGCAGATCGAGACCGGGCAGCGCGAATTGGTCGGCAACTTCCCCGGCATGACGTTCGCGCCGCGCTTCTCGCCCGACGGCCAGAAGGTGATCATGAGCCTGCTGCGCGACGACGGCAATTCTAACATCTTCGCCATGGACCTGAGGAGCCGCTCGACCACAAGGCTGACCAATTCCACCGCCATCGATACCTCGCCGTCCTATTCGCCCGACGGCAGCCAGGTGGTGTTCACCTCCGACCGCGGCGGCCGCGCGCAGATCTACGTAATGGGCGCCGACGGCTCCGGCCAGACCCGCATATCGTTCGGCGACGGCGTCTATTCGACGCCGGTGTGGTCGCCGCGCGGCGACCTCATCGCCTTCACCAAGCAGACCGGCGGCGAGTTCCAGATCGGCGTCATGAAGACCGACGGCTCAGGCGAGCGCATTCTGTCGTCCGGCTTCCAGCAGGAGGGACCGACTTGGGCGCCCAACGGCCGCGTGCTGATGTTCTTCCGCGACTCAGCCGGCGGTCCGAAGCTGGTTTCGGTCGACCTCACCGGCCGCAACGAGCAGTCGATCCCGACCTCGAACTTCGCGTCCGACCCGGCCTGGTCGCCGCTGCTTGAGTGAGCGGTCGAAAAGGAGAATTGAAGAACTGATGAAATGAAGAATTGAAGAATGGAGAAAGAGGGCAGTTACATCAAGCGCGCCAAGGATTTGGAAGTCTATAGGCGTGCTTATGCAGCTTCCCTCGACGTCCACAGAGCGACGCTCGTTTTTCCGAAAATCGAGCAATACGCACTGCCGACCAAATGCGTCGATCCAGCAAGGCGATTTGCGCCAATCTGGCGGAGGGCTTCGCCAAGCAGACCCATTCCAGACCCGAATTCGCGCGGTTCATTTCGATGGCTATGGGATCCTGCAGCGAAGTTGAAAAGTGGATTTCGTATGCGTTCGATCTTGGTTACATCACGCAAGCGCAACGCGACGAATGGCAGCAATCCTACGTCCACATCTATGGAATGCTGGTGAATCTGAGGGAGAGATTGAAGTGATCCTTTTCCTCAATTCCCCAATTCTTCAGTTCTTCAATTCCCCTTTTTCACAGGCTGGTCGCGTTTTGGCCGCATTTCCGCCTACGGTCCGCGCGCATTGTCGCCCTTGGTAATGCGTGGGCGTAACGGCCGCGGACGGCGGCCTAATACCAAATTTTAACCGTGTTTCTTGAATGCCGGTTAACCCAAACGTGGTTACTGGGTGATCAACGAAATCACTCGAATGCGAAGGAGAGGCGGCATGGGCCGTATCGCAGCACTTACCAGAAACCCGGCCATGATCGCGCTGGTGGCGGCACTCGCCATCACGGGTTGCGCCTCGAAGAAGACCCCGAACAGCGCGGCCGATCTCGGCCTCAACGGCGCGGGCGCCGCGACGCCGGGCTCCGCCCAGGATTTCACCGTCAACATCGGCGACCGTATCTTCTTCGACACGGATTCGTCCTCGATCCGCGCCGACGCGCAGACGACGCTGTCGCGCCAGGCGCAGTGGCTGAACCAGTACAAGCAGTATGCCATCGTCATCGAGGGCCATGCCGACGAGCGCGGCACGCGTGAGTACAATCTGGCGCTCGGCGCCCGCCGCGCCGCCGCCACCCGCGACTTCCTGGTCTCCAAGGGCGTTTCGGCCCAGCGCCTGAAGACGATCTCCTACGGCAAGGAGCGCCCGGTCGCCGTTTGCGACGACATCTCCTGCTGGTCGCAGAACCGCCGCGCCGTCACCACGCTTTCGGGCGCCGGATCCTGATTGGCAAAAATACAACAGCACCATGCGAAAGGCGGCCAAATGGCCGCCTTTTTCATATCCAGCGCCCTGAAACAAAATTTGGCCGAAGTCTCGCGCCCTGCTATGAGCCGAGGGCGCTTGGTCCCACTCTGAATCGGAAGGGCGCAACGGGCTATCAATTTCACGGCGAGAGAAAGAATGCATTTCAGAACGGTCCTCAGCGGCACGCTTGCGCTGCTGCTCGTATCAAGCATCGCCGCCCCGGCAGCCGGCACGGGGCAGCCTGCCGATAGCGGGTTCTCCTTCCACCTGCCGACGCTCGGCATTTTCGGCGACAAGAAGAAACCGCAACAGCAGCAGATCGCGCAGCAGGACGGCGCCGGCGCCACTGGCCTGGAAGACCAACTCAGGCAGATGAACGGCAAGATCGAGGAACTCAATTTCCAGATACTGCAGATGCAGGAGCAGATCCGCAAGCAGCAGGAGGACAACGAGTTCCGCTTCCAGCAACTCGAGGGCGGCACGCAAGGCGGGCAGCAGCCGGCCAGCCAGAAGAAGTCGGAGGCCGCACCGCCTCCGAGCGGCGATGGCAATAGCGACAATGGCACCGACAACAGTGTCGCCGCGGCCCCGGCGACCCAGCCGCCGGCCGATGCGGGCGCCCAGTCGTCCGGCGGCGGCCAGAGCGTCGGCGAGGTCATCGTGGAATCGCAGACGGGCGACCCCGGCAAGGTAATCACCGGCGCGCCGCCGAAGCCGTTCGGCACCATCACCGTCGACAAGAACGGCAATGTGGTGAACGCCGACGAAAACACTCAGGCCACCGCCCCGGCGGCGCCGGCCGCAACCGCCGAAGGCACCAAGTCCGGAGGCACTGTGGTTGCCGCATTGCCTTCGACCAACGATCCGGACGAGCTCTACCGCAACTCCTACCAGTTCATCCTGTCGGGCGATTACGGCACCGCCGAACAGGGTTTCCGCGATCACATCGGCCGCTTCCCCAAGGACTCCAGGGCGGCGGACGCCCACTATTGGCTTGGTGAATCGCTGCTCGGCCAGCAGAAATACCGCGACGCGGCCGAGGTTTTCCTCGCCGCCAGCAAGGACTACCCGAAGGCCAAGAAGGCTCCCGACATGCTCCTGAAGCTCGGCGTGTCGCTGGTCGGGCTGAAGCAGAACGATGTGGCCTGCGCCACTTTCGGCGAGATCGGCAAGCGTTATCCCGACATCTCCAGCGCGCTCAAGGAGCGCGTCAAGCAGGAACGGGCGCTCGCGGCGTGTTAGCTTTCCGCTTGCCTGTCGGTGTCCCCAAATCGGGACCACTTTTAGGCGACACCCAGTGATGCTCGACACCGGGCCTGACCTTTCGGAACGGCTTTTTTCTGACATCGATTTATCTGACGGCGCGATTGCGGCCGTGTCCGGCGGCAGCGACTCGACCGCCCTTCTCATCCTCCTCAAGACCCATCTCGACCGAACTGCGCCCGCAACCAGGCTGCTGGCGGTGACGATCGATCACGATCTGCGGCCAGGCTCGGCGGCGGAAGCGCGCGGCGTGGCCAGGCTCTGCGCCGAGCGCGGCATCGCGCACCGCACCATCGTCTGGTCGGGGATGAAGCCATCGTCCGGCCTGCCCGCCGCCGCGCGCGAGGCGCGCTACCGGCTGCTGGCGGAGGCGGCGCATGCAGAAGGCATCGGCCTCATCCTGACCGGCCACACCGCCGACGACCAGGCCGAGACGGTGCTGATGCGGCAAGCGCGTGAAGAAGCGGCCCGTGAAGAAGGGAGACCTGACGAGGAGGCCAGCGACGAGGGCGCGCGCAGCGAGGGACGCGGGCTTGCCGGCATGGCGCCGGCCACCCTCTATGATTGGCAAAGCTGGATCGTCAGGCCATTCCTCGGCACGCGACGCGCGGCGCTGCGCGATGTGCTGCGGCGCCACAACATCGGCTGGGCCGAGGATCCGACCAATGTCGACCAGCATTTCGAGCGACCGCGCATGCGGGCCGCTCTTGCGGGTGACGATGGCGCGCGGCGTTTCGCGGAGGCGACCGCGTCGGCCGGGCAGGCCGCCGCGAGTCGTGACGAGCTTGGGCGGCACGCGGCTATGCTGATCCGCGACCTTGCCGGCATGCCGGTCCCCGGCCTCATCCGTCTCGATCCTGCTTTCGCCGCACCCGGCGATGCCGAGGCCGCCGTCTATGCCCTGCGCATCCTGCTTGCGACCGTCGGGGGCGTTGCCTTCCTGCCGGATGCGATCCGTAGCCAAGCGCTGTTCGAGCGGTTTCGGGCCGGACCGCTTTGCGCTACATTGTCGCGGACGGTGATCGACGCCAGGCGCTCCGGCATCTACCTCCGCCGCGAATCGCGCGGCCTGCCTGAGGCGGCGCTGGCCGTGAATAACGGCCTTTGGGACGGTCGCCGGCGCGTCACGCTGAGCAACAGGCAAGGCGCATTGTTGATCGCGCCGCTCGGCGCGGCCACGGCGGGCAAGCGGGCTGTTGCCGAGGGCGGCGCGCCACCAAGTCTTGCGCGCGCGGCGCTAGCCGCCGAGCCGGCATTGTGGCGCGGGACGGAATGCATCGGTTTTCCCGGTGAGGGCGCGGCTCTCACGGAGATTGGCGTCGTCCCTGCCGTTGCGCCTTTTGCCCGCTTCCTACCGTCCTTCGATCTTGCGCCCGCCGCCGCCGTGGCCCGGCTGATCGGCGCGCCGCCGCTCCCGGCCTTGCCTTTCCGCGGCCACAGTGCCGCCTGATGATTGGGCGAAAGCTTAACCCACACGTGCTGTTATGCTTGGCAAGGGGAGGCGCTCTCCCTATGTTAGGCCCAAGCTTCCTCTGATCATGCGTGTCCGTCCGCGGGCTCCAACGGGACAATAGATGAATCCGAACTATCGCAACCTCGCGCTCTGGGCGATCATAGCGGTCCTGCTCATCGCCCTGTTCAACCTGTTCCAGACGCCGCAGACGCGCGGCGCTTCGAGCGAGGTCGCCTATTCGCAGTTCCTGCAGGATGTCGCGGCTGGACGGGTCAAGACGGTGACCATCGCCGGCGCCCGCATTTCCGGCACCTACACCGACAGTTCGACCGGCTTCCAAACCTATTCGCCCGGCGATCCGTCGCTGGTGTCGCGGTTGCAGGACAAGAACGTCACCATCAACGCCCGGCCTGAATCCGACGGTTCCAACTCGCTGTTCGGCTACCTGATCTCGTGGCTGCCGATGATCCTGATCCTCGGCGTCTGGATATTCTTCATGCGCCAGATGCAGTCCGGCTCCGGACGCGCCATGGGCTTCGGCAAGTCGAAGGCCAAGTTGCTGACCGAGGCGCACGGCCGCGTCACCTTCCAGGACGTCGCCGGCGTCGACGAGGCCAAGGAAGACCTGGAAGAGATCGTCGAGTTCCTGCGCGACCCGCAGAAGTTCCAGCGCCTCGGCGGCAAGATCCCGCGCGGCGTGCTTCTGGTAGGCCCTCCCGGCACCGGCAAGACGCTGCTTGCCCGCTCGGTCGCCGGCGAGGCCAACGTGCCGTTCTTCACCATCTCCGGCTCGGACTTCGTCGAGATGTTCGTCGGCGTCGGCGCCAGCCGTGTCCGCGACATGTTCGACCAGGCCAAGAAGAACGCGCCCTGCATCATCTTCATCGACGAAATCGACGCGGTCGGCCGCCATCGCGGCGCCGGGCTGGGCGGCGGCAATGACGAGCGCGAACAGACGCTGAACCAGTTGCTGGTCGAGATGGACGGCTTCGAGTCTAACGAAAGCATCATCCTGATCGCCGCCACCAACCGGCCCGACGTGCTCGACCCCGCGCTGCTCAGGCCCGGCCGCTTCGACCGCCAGGTGGTGGTGCCGAACCCCGACATCGTCGGCCGCGAGAAGATCCTCAAGGTGCATGTGCGCAACGTGCCGCTGGCGCCAAATGTCGACCTCAAGGTTATCGCGCGCGGCACGCCGGGCTTCTCCGGCGCCGACCTGATGAACC
>NZ_RZSG01000223.1:0-8044 GCF_003997725.1 Mesorhizobium sp. M4A.F.Ca.ET.050.02.1.1 | reverse complement strand
TGTCGATCAAGAAGGAGCTCGCCGGCCACGAGCCGGAGCGCGACGACCTGCAGCGCGAGCTGACTATTTCCTATGACGAGATCGCCGGCCTTGCCCGTGCCGCCGGCCGGCTGGACGATGCGCAGGCCGCCTATGAGGAAAGCCTGAGGATCCGGCTGGCGCTGGCCGCGAAGCAGCCCGACAATGCCGAGCGGCAGCGCGACGTCTCGGTCAGCCATGACACGATCGGCGATCTCAAGCGCGAGCGCGACGATCCCGCCGGCGCGCTCGCTGCCTACCGGGACAGCCTGGACATCGTCGAAAGGCTGGCAAGCCGCGACCCGGACAACACCGAGCTGCAGCGCGATCTGTCGGTCGGCAACACCAAGGTCGGCAACGCGCTGAAGGACCAGGAGAACTGGCCGGCCGCCCTTTCGGCCTACCGGCAAGCGTTGTCTCAGGCTCAGGCGCTGGCCGACAGCGATCCGGACAACACAGACTGGCAGCGCGACCTCTCGGTCAGCCTGGAGAAAGTCGCGGGCGTGCTCGCCATCCAGGGCGATCGCAAGGGCGCGCTCAAGCTCTATCTCGACAGTTTCACCATCGTCGACAGGCTGGCCAGGCTCGACCCGGCCAATTCCGACTGGCAGCGCGACCTGTCGATAACACTGTCCGAGATCGGCATGCTGAAGGCCAAGCAGCGCGACATCAAGGGCGCGCGGAAGGCCTTCGAGGACAGCCTGGACATCCGCCAGCAGCTTGCCCAGTCCGACCCCGAAAACGCCACCTGGCAGCGCGACCTGGTGGTCGCGATGATCGATTATTCTCAGGTCGCGAGGAACCCGAGGGCCGTGCTTTCCGAGGCGCTCGAGCGGACGCTGGAGCTCGACCGCAGCGGCCGGCTGGCGCCGCGATACAAGTTCATGATCAAGTTTCTGCAGGATCGGCTGGCCAGGACAAAATAGCCTGCGGCGCGGCCGCTTCCGGACAGCCGGCTTTCCTGCCCGGAAATGCCGGCAAACCTTGGAAAAACCGGCATTTGCGCCTATATCTAGGACATCAAAACGGCGCGATTCGGAGCCAGTTTCCAGCGCTGGACCAGCAGCCATCAATCAGACAGGTTTTCATGAGCGATCAGACTGAAAGCGCCAATGGCGCGGAAGCCGAGTACGGCGCCGATTCCATCAAGGTTTTGAAGGGGTTGGATGCCGTCCGCAAGCGGCCGGGCATGTATATTGGCGACACCGACGATGGCTCTGGCCTGCATCACATGGTCTATGAGGTGGTGGACAACGCCATCGACGAGGCGCTGGCCGGCCATGCCGACCTGGTCTCGGTGACGCTCAACCCTGACGGTTCGGTCACGGTCATCGACAATGGCCGCGGCATTCCGACCGACATCCACCCCAGCGAAGGCGTCTCGGCGGCCGAAGTGATCATGACGCAGCTGCATGCCGGCGGCAAATTCGATCAGAACTCCTACAAGGTGTCGGGCGGCCTGCACGGCGTCGGCGTCTCGGTGGTCAACGCGCTCTCGGCTTGGCTCAAGCTCAAGATCCGCCGCAATGGCGAGATCTTCGAAATGGGCTTCACGCACGGCAATGCGGACGCGCCGCTCAAGGTCACCGGCGGCTACGAGCAGGACAAGCGCCCCGGCACCTATGAGGGCCGCAGTGGCAGCGAGATCACCTTCTTCCCGTCGGCCGAGACCTTCACCATGGTCGAGTTCGACTATGGAACGCTGGAGCACCGGCTGCGCGAACTCGCCTTCCTCAATTCCGGTGTACGCATCGTGCTGACCGACGCCCGCCATGCCGACCTGGTCCGTCACGAGCTGCACTATGACGGGGGCCTGGAAGAGTTCGTCAAATATCTCGACCGGGTCAAGAAGCCGCTGATTCAGACGCCGATCGCGATCCGGGCCGAGCGCGACGGCATCACCGTCGAGGTGGCGATGTGGTGGAACGACAGCTACCACGAGAACGTGCTGGCCTTCACCAACAACATCCCGCAGCGCGACGGCGGTACGCATCTGGCCGGCTTCCGCGCCGCGCTGACCCGGCAGATCACCGGCTATGGCGATGCTTCCGGCCAGACCAAGAAGGAAAAGGTGTCACTGACCGGCGACGACTGCCGCGAGGGTCTGACGGCCGTTCTCTCAGTCAAGGTCCCGGATCCGAAATTCTCCTCGCAGACCAAGGACAAGCTGGTCTCCTCCGAGGTCCGCCCGGTGGTGGAAAGCCTGGTCAACGAAGCGCTGGGCACCTGGCTCGAAGAGCATCCGAGCGAAGGCAAGGTCGTGGTCGAGAAGGTGATCCAGGCGGCGGCGGCGCGCGAGGCGGCGCGCAAGGCGCGCGACATCACCCGCAAGAGCACGCTCGGCGTCACCTCGCTGCCCGGCAAGCTCGCCGACTGCCAGGAGCGCGATCCGGCCAAGTCCGAAATCTTCATCGTCGAGGGAGACTCGGCCGGCGGCTCGGCCAAGGGCGGCCGTTCGCGCCAGAACCAGGCCATCCTGCCGCTGCGCGGCAAGATCCTCAATGTCGAGCGCGCGCGCTTCGACCGCATGCTGAGCTCCGACATGATCGGCACGCTGATCACCGCGCTCGGCACCTCCATCGGCAAGGACGAGTTCAACGCAGACAAGCTGCGCTACCACAAGATCATCCTGATGACCGACGCCGACGTCGACGGCGCCCACATCCGCACGCTGCTGCTCACCTTCTTCTTCCGTCAGATGCCGGAGCTGATCGAGCGCGGCCATCTCTACATCGCCCAGCCGCCGCTCTACAAAGTGACGCGGGGAAAAAGCTCGCAATACCTCAAGGACGAAAGCGCCTATGAGGAATATCTGATCGATTCCGGGCTGGAGGAAGCGTCGCTGACGTTGGGCTCCGGCGAGGTGCGGACCGGCCAGGACCTGCATAGCGCCATCGACGACGCGCTGGCTGTGCGCCAGCTGATCAACGGGTTGCACACGCGCTACAACCGCAGCGTCGTCGAACAGGCGGCGATCGCCGGCGCTCTCAACGCCGATGTCCTTGCCGATCTCGGCCGCGCCAACGCCATGGCCGAGCGCGTCGCCAAGCGCCTCGACCTGATCGCCGAGGATACCGAGCGTGGCTGGACCGGCCGCCTGTCGACCTCCAATGACGGCGTCGGCGGCTATGTGTTCGAGCGCACGGTGCGCGGCGTGAAGGAGTTCGTGCAGCTCGACGCCGGGCTGATCAATTCGGCCGATGCGCGCCAGCTCGACCGCTATGCCTCGCGCCTGGCCGAAATCTACAGCGAGCCGCCCGTGCTGCGCCGCAAGGAGGTCTCCGAGACCATTGCGGGACCGCTGGCGCTGCTCAACGCGGTGTTCGCGACCGGCCGCAAGGGCCTGACCATGCAGCGTTACAAGGGCCTTGGCGAGATGAACGCCGAGCAGCTGTGGGAAACCACGCTGGACCCGAACGTGCGCTCGCTGCTGCAGGTCAAGGTCACCGACGCCACCGACGCCGACTCGCTGTTCTCGCGACTGATGGGCGACGAGGTGGAACCGCGGCGTGAGTTCATCCAGGACAATGCGCTGTCGGTCGCCAATCTGGACATCTGAAGCCGGCTTATGATAGCGCCTCGGTGGAGCAAGTTGCTCGCCGAGGTGCCGAGCAACTAACGGGTCGACTTCTCGATCGCGCTCAAAGCGGATAGCCCGCGCAACGGCGGCTCGCCTGCGTCGATTTGGGCGTTGATCAACTTTTCATCGTCATCGCTTTTATACGCCTTCGGGATGCCTCTGATCTGGGCCGGCAGATCCCAATCGGCTGGACGATCCCTGGGCGAGAACCATCGGCAGCGTTCGACTTCAACCCAATGACGCCGAAGCCGAAGACAGTTTTCCAATCCATCGTCTCCGTAGCCGAACTCGACGCCGCAGCAGTCACAGATGTTGAATGAGGGTTGCCGACCGTCCTCACCCCAGGGCAGGTCCGGATACTGGCTCAGCCCGCAGACGCGGCACTTGAACTTATCCTCGATCACCCCCGAACATCTCCCTGGCCTGCTCGGCCGTATAGTAGCCGAGCCTGACATCCTCGGCGACCAGCTTCGGGTCACGCTCGCCCGGATCGCCATAGCCGCCGCCGCCCGGGGTGCCGACGCGCACGCGGTCGCCGGCCTTGAGGGAAATGTCCTGCTCCTTGGACAGATGCGGCGGCACATGCGCCTCGCCGCCGCGGAACACCGTCACCGTATTGGGCGCGCCATCCTTGCCGCCGAGCGCGCCTTGCGGGCCGAAGCGGCCATGGTCCATGACGAAGGAGGCGCGGGCATCGCCGCGCAGGATCTCGACCTCGTAGGCCAGACCGAAGCCGCCGCGCTGCTTGCCGGCGCCGCCCGAACCTTCGCGCAGCGCATAGTGGCGGTAAAGCACCGGAAAAGCCTGCTCCATGATCTCGACCGGCGGCGACTTGGAGATGCCGATGGTCGAGCAGCCATTGGTCAGGCCATCATGGCCGGCATTACCGCCATAGCCGCCGCCGGAGATCTGGTACATGACATAGTCGCGGCCGCGCGCCGGATCGTTGCCGCCGAGCGCGAAATTGCCGCTGGAGCCGGCCGGGGCGGCCGTCACCTTGTCCGGCAGCGCCTGGACCATGGCCGCAAAGACGGCCTCTGCGATGCGCTGCGAGACCTCCGCCGCGCAGCCCGAGACCGGACGCGGATAGCGGGCGTCGAGGAAGGTCCCTTCCGGCCGCTTGACGTCAAGCGGCTCGAAGGCGCCGGCGCTGATCGGCACATCCGGGAAGATATGCCGCATGGCGAGATAGACCGACGACAGCGTCGTCGCCAGCACACTGTTCATCGGCCCGGCGCAGGGTTTCGAGGAGCCGGCGAAGTCGAAGGTGAGCGTGTCGCCCTTTTTCTCGACGGCGAGCGCAATCGTCAGCGGCTCGTTCACCACGCCGTCGGAATCGACGAAGGCCTTGGAGCGGTAGACGCCGTCCGGAATGGCGGCGATGTTGGCGCGCATCTGGTCGGCGGCGCGGCGGCGCAGCTCGGCGATCGCCTCGATAACCGTTTCATTACCGTAACGATCCAGGATTCCGTTGAGCCTGTCCTGTCCGATCAGCAGTGCCGCGGCCTGGGCGCGGATGTCGCCGATGCGCTGGTCGGCGACGCGGATGTTGGAGCAGATGATGGCGTAAATCTCCGGATCGAGCACGCCCTTCTTGAACAGTTTCACAGGCGGCAGCCGCAACCCCTCCTGCTCGACGGCGGTGGCCGAAGCGGAAAAGCCGCCCGGCACCGAACCGCCAATGTCCGGCCAGTGGCCGGTGTTGGAGAGCCAGCAAAAGATCTTTTCGCCGCGGTAGACCGGCATGACGAAGCGCACATCCATCAGATGGGTGCCGCCGAGATAGGGATCGTTGACGATGTAGATGTCGCCCGGCTCGGGCGCCAGGCAGCGGCCATCGGCGATCATCTCGATCACGGTTTTCGTCGAATACTGCATGACGCCGACGAACACCGGCAGGCCCTGGCTGCCCTGCGCGATCAGCGAACCGTCAACCGCCGAATAGATGCCGTCGGAGCGGTCATTGGCCTCGGCGATGACGGGCGAGAACGCCGCGCGGGAAAACGTCAGATCCATCTCGTCGCAAACCTGCTGCAGTGCCGCCTGCAGGACCGAAAGCGTGATGGTGTCGAGCGTGCTCATCTCAGGCCTCGCCGATGTCGATGATGATGTTGCCGTCGGCATCCGCGCGTGCCGTGTCGCCGGGCTCGAGCACGGTGGTGGCGTCCATCTGTTCGAGGATCGCCGGTCCTTCGATGACGGCATCGAGCGGCAGTTTTTCGCGGGCATAGACAGGCGTGTCGTGCCAGGTGCCGTGATACCAGACCGGCCTGGTCTCGCGCCGGGCTTCCTCTAGCGTCGCCGCGCGCCCAGCCGGGTCGATCAGCCGCGAGAGATCGATCGCCGGGCGCACACCGGTGACCGAGGTGTTGAGGTTGACGAGGTTGGCGCGGATCTCCGGCAACTCGACCTTGAAGCGGGCGAAATAGGCCTTTTCGAACAGAAGCTGCAGCGTCGCGCGGGTCACGGTAGACAATGGCAGCGGCACGTTGATGATGTGCGTCTGGCCGACGAACTGCATGTCGGCGGAGTGTGTGACGCCGATCATGTCCGGCTTCACCGCTTCCTTGGCAATCAGCTCCTCGCCTTCGCTCCGGTGCCGTTCCAACACCTCGTGAAGCAAGGCTTCATCGAGCAGCGCCACCGGCTGGTTGATCGTGTTGACGAAGTCATGCCGGAGATCGGCGACGACGCAGCCGAGCGCGTTGGTGATGCCTGGCCGCGCCGGGACCAGCACCTTTGGCAGCCCAAGCTCACGGGCGAGTGCCGTCGCGTGCAGAGGCCCGGCGCCGCCGAAGGCGAATAGCGCGAAATCGCGCGGGTCGTGGCCGCGCGCCACCGAGACCATGCGGATGGCGCCGGCCATCTTGATGTTGCCGAGCCTCAGGATTGCGCCTGCCGCCTCGACGCCCGAGAGGCCGGTGCGCTTGCCGATCCTGTCTTCGAATATGCCGGTGACGCGCTCGACGGTGACCGGATTGTCGACGGCGAGCAGTTTCTTCGGCGCCAGCCGCCCCAGCACAAGATTGGCGTCGGTGATGGTCGGCTCGGTGCCGCCGCGCCCGTAGCAGATCGGGCCCGGATTGGCGCCGGCGCTTTCCGGGCCGATCTGGATCAGGCCGGCCGCGTCGACACGCGCGATCGAGCCGCCGCCGGCGCCGACCGTATGCACCGCCACCATCGGCACATGGATCGGCATCGCATATTCTATCTCGATCTCGTTCGACACCGCGGGCTCGGCATTGCGAATCAGCGCCACGTCGGTCGAGGTGCCTCCCATGTCGTAGGTGACGAGGTTCTCGAAGCCGGCGCGCTTGCCCGTATAGGCGGCCGCGATGACGCCCGAGGCCGGGCCGGACATCACCGTCTTTGCCGATTCCCGGGTGACGAAGCGGGCCGAGATCATGCCGCCATTGCCGTTCATGATCAGGAAGTCGCGGGCATAGCCCTTCGCGGCGAGTTCCTTGCGAAGCCGCTCGACATAGCGCTCCAGGATCGGCTGCACCGAGGCGTTGACCGAAGCGGTCACGCCACGCTCGAATTCGCGCGCTTCCGACAGCAGCGCATGGCCGGTTGTGATGTAGCCGTTCGGCCAGATCCCCCTTGCGATCTCGGCCGCGCGCCGCTCATGCGCAGGATTGGCGTAGGAGTGCAGGAAGTGGATGACGAGTGACTCGCAGCCGGCGTCCAGCAGCCTCTGCACCGCATCACGCATGCCTGCCTCGTCGAGCGGGACGCGAACCGCCCCTGATGCCTCGACGCGCTCCGCGACTTCGAGCCTGAGATCGCGCGGAATGACCGGCACAAATGTCCCCGTCATGCCGTAGGGCTGCGGCCTCGTGCGCCGGCCAAGCTCGATGACGTCGCGAAAGCCGAGCGTGGTGATCATGCCGGTCCTGGCCAGCCGGCGTTCTAGCACCGCGTTGGTGGTGGTGGTCGTGCCATGCACGATGAGGTCGATGCCGTCGACAGCAAAGCCTGTCGCGCCGAGCGCCGAAACGACGCCGAAAGCCTGGTTCTCGACTGTAGTCGGGGTCTTGGCGATATGCACCTTGCCGGCATCCTTGCCGTCGATCAGGATGAGATCGGTGAAGGTGCCGCCGACATCGATGCCGGCGACGACGCTGCCCAGGGAATCCCGCGGTTGCGCCGAAAAATTCTCTTTCATTGTCGAAACCCGAAATGCGCGGACTACGGATATGCCTCGGTTTGGAAAGGCGTTTTACGCTACCATCTTGACGTAAATATCATTTGTATACTAATAAATTCCGGACACAAGAGCTTACCGCTTGGCAGTGTGCGAGGAGCACGCCGGAACCTGACCGTTCGGGCGCGCAGGAGAAGGTTTGGCGCCAGCGCCATAAGCCTGGGCCAGAAGGTTGGGTTTGATGAACACGACACCCGCGTTGAACGCCGCCGGCGCCAAGCCGCTGCAGTTCCCGATTC
>NZ_RZSG01000222.1:0-8054 GCF_003997725.1 Mesorhizobium sp. M4A.F.Ca.ET.050.02.1.1 | reverse complement strand
GCGCGTATGCCGCCTGATCCAAGCCGCCAGGCTGGAATTCCAGCGCCAGCCCGGCGCGCTGGAATTCCAGCCTGGCGGCTTGGATCAGGCGGCATACGCGCTATCCGAGCGCGGCACGGTCGCGGCGGGCCGAAGGCAGCCCAAACGTGACCTTCACGGTCGATTCTTCCGGCCGGGTGGTCTCGGCCCGGCTGGCGCGGTCCTCCGGTGACGCCGACCTCGACCGCGCGGCACTCGGCGCCTTGCAGGGCGCCTCGGTGCCGGCGCCGCCATCCGAACTCGGCGCCCGCGTCACCCGCACCGCGCCTTTTGTCTTCAGTTTGCGGGATTAGATGGCAAACGATGTCATCGTGGCGGCGTGTCGTGTCGCCTTTGGCTCTGATGCTTGCCGGGACCTTCCTTGCCGGTCTCGGGGTGCGCGCGGGGCGGTAGGGTGTCCGTCCGGTTTCTGACCTTTGCATTGTTGTGCGCATCGATGATCGCGCGGCCAAAATGGACAAGGATTGCAAGCACTGACATTGCGCTTCCTCTGTTGGGACGGCTGCTGCGCGCCGTCGGAACGGGGATAGATGCGTCGGGTCTGTTTCGCGGGGATGGCACGGAAAACGGCGGGCTGTTACCGAAATCATCGACCCGGAAACATTTGCCTACGAATGATTTGCTTCGTTTCGCCTATGCCGAAACGGCAACCGAGCGGGCGAAACGGCTGCGAAATCCATTCGGGTCAAGGGCTCGAGAAATCCCGCTGGTGGAGCTGAGGGGGATCGAACCCCTGACCTCATCATTGCGAACGATGCGCTCTCCCAGCTGAGCTACAGCCCCGTCCAGCGGATGGCGCATTTATCGGGCGCGGCGGTTTCGTGTCAAGGCGAAACGAGCGCGGATCGGCCGCCGTTGCGGCTCGCACGCACGGCGGCTCTTGCCGCTTTGGCCGGCAATGGCTACATGTCGGCAACAATTGGAGACCGGCATGATCGCCCTTATTCAGACCATCGTCATGGCGCTTGACCTCTACTGGTGGATCATAATCGCCTCGGCGATCTTTTCCTGGCTCTATGCCTTCAACGTCGTCAACTCGCGCAACCAGTTCGTCGGCACCATCGGCAACGTGCTCTACAGGCTGACCGAACCGGCGCTTAGGCCGATCCGCCGTTTCATGCCCGATCTCGGCGGCATCGACATCTCGCCGATCATCCTCTTGCTGATCATTTTCTTCATCCGCCAGTTCCTGCTGACGACTGTGCTGTCGCTGGTCGTGTGAAGGCATGAGCATGCCGCCGTTCCGCTCGCGCGACGACGGCATCGACCTGTTCGTGCGGCTGACACCGAAGGCGGCGCTTGATCGGATAGACGGCGTCGAGACTTCCGCCGACGGGAGAAGCCACCTCAAGGCCCGCGTGCGCGCCGTGCCGGAAAACGGCGCCGCCAACCAGGCGCTGGAACGGCTGGTCGGCAAGGCGCTGGGCGTTCCGGCGTCGGCCGTCGCGGTCGTCGCCGGCGCCACGGCGCGGCTGAAGACGCTGCGGATAGTGGGAGATGCGGCTGAGCTGGCGAAGCGCATCGAGGCATTCAGCGGCAGCCAAGGCAAATCGCATTGATGGCTGCTAGTCACATCATCGGTCGGCGCTGCCCCTCATTGCCCTGCCGGGCATTTCTCCCCGTATTGTGACGGGGAGAAAGATGCCTTCGCCGGCGATTTCGCCAACCATAAACGTTGCAGAAAATTGCGCTGCGGGCGCGGCCAGCTCTCTTCTCCCCGTTTACGGGGAGAAGGTGCCGGCAGGCGGATGAGGGGCGGCGCGACGATTCCAGGATTGACTCGGTTCTCACCGAATGTCCCCATTTGGCATCACGTGACCATGGAAAGATGCCCCCTCAATCCCCCAGCGGCAGGCGGGGGTCGTCGACCTTCAGCGTGTTCACGCTCTGCTTGATGCGGCGCAGGTTCTCCAGCACCTTCGGGCCGCGCGTCTCGGCGACCGAGGTCACGATCATGTCGACGATGGCGAGCAGCGCGTAGCGCGACGATGTCGGCTTGTAGATGTTGCCGTCCTCGAACGACTGCAGATGGATGACCGTATCGGCGGCCTTGGCCAGTGCCGAGTCCGGCGCGGTGATGGCGACCGTCGTGGCGCCATACTGCTGCGCGACCTGCACCGCCTCGATGACCGATCGCGCATAGCCGGAAACCGAAAAGGCGACCAGCGTCGTCTCGGGCGTCGCGACCGCGGCGTACATGCGCTGCAGCTGCCCGTCGATCTGCGCCAGCACCGGCATGCCCAGCCGGAACAGCCGGTTCTGCATTTCGGTCGCCATCATCGAGGAGATGCCGCCGGAGCCGACGCACAAGACATTGCCGGAAGTTGCGATGCGCGCGGCGACGCCGACCAGCGCCGCCATGTCGAGGTTCTCGCCGGCGCGCTGGATGGCCGCTATCGCCGCTTCGGTGATGGCCGATGCGATGCGCTGCTCGCGCGCGTCGCGGCTAAGCGGCGCCGGCGACAGATACGGCCCGCCGATGGCGATCGCTTGCGCCAGGTAGAACTTGAAATCGCGCAGGCCCTCGCAGCCGAGATTGCGGCAGAAGCGGGTTACCGTCGGCTCACTGACGCCGACGCGCGCCGCGATCTCCGAGATCGCCGCCTTGGAAGCGAAATCGAGATCGGAAAGCACGAGGCCGGCCAGCCGGCGGTCCGACTTAGTGCCGTCCTGCGACATCAATTGCAGCCGCGTGACGATGTCGGCCGGCGTCTTCATCTGGGGTGACTTCATAGGGGCAGGCCCGTCGTCCTGTCGAACAGATGGGTGTTGCGCGGCTCGACGGTGACCGGCAAGCCGCCGATCACGAGATCGCCGGAGCTGATCGTTTCCAGGCCGGCCAGCATGCGCAGCAGGGTCGACTTTGCCGCACCCCGACGGCCCGACCAGCATGACGAACTCGCCGCTTTGATCTCGAGGTCGATATCCACGAGGATGCTGTGAAGCCCGAACGATTTCGACAGGTTGCGGAACTGGACATCGGTCATGGTCACGCTCCCAATATGTCGTCGATGAAAGGCAGGCAGCCGGCGGTGAGCCCCGCATCGACCGGCATCACCACGCCTGTTACGCCGGATGCGCGGTCGGAGGCAAGGAAGGCCACCGTTTCGGCCACTTCCGACGCATTGACGATGCGGCCGAGCGGATAGAGCCGCTTGAGCTTGGCGAGGATTTCGGGGTCCTTGGCCAGGCGATGCTCCCAGGCGGCGGTGCGGATCGATCCGGGGCAGACGACATTGGCGCGCACGCCGCTGCGGCCGAGCTCGACGGCGATCGACTTGGCATAGGCATTGATGCCCGCCTTGGCCGCGGCATAGGCGGGATTGCCGAAATGGGAAATCGCGTTGACCGAGGAGATGAAGACAACGTTGCCCGCGCCGCGCTTGGCCATCGCCTTGGCAATAGGATCGGCAAAAATCATCACGCCGGCCAGGTTGAGATCGAGCTCATGCGCGATCCTGTCCGCCGTCAGCGCGCCAAGCGTCTCGGCGCGGGTCCAGCCGGCATTGTTGATCAGGATGTCGGGGACGCCGTCGCTGTCGAGGATCGCTGCGATGGCTGTCTCGATCGAGACCCGGTCGAGCAGGTCGAAGACATGGCGCGAGGCAAGATGCGGGCTGGCCAGCGCCTCGTTCGACTGATCGCAGCCGACGACGCGCGCGCCGCGTTCGTTGAGCAGCGCCACGATCGCTGAGCCGAGGCCGCCGCCGGCACCCGTGACCACGGCCGTCTTGCCCTCGAATTCGGCTTTCGAAACCACAGCGCGCTCCTCCTCCGACGGAACGCTACTCAAGGAAATGTAATTAAGCAACAGAATGATCTGTTTGATTGATGCGAATTCAGGGATAATGTAGGAAAGTCACATCAATCCTGAACCCTCTGGCTAGAGGCGCAGATGCCCTGGCGCTAGGAGCCGTCAAATAGCAATTCCAGCAATTCCGGGAAAAGCGTGCGGCGGTTTTCCGCCCGGAATTGCGAAAGACAAAGACTACACGGAGCATTCATGCGCATCTTCACCGCCTCGCTGGCGACGGAAACCAACACCTTCTCGCCGGTGCCGACCGACCGGACCTCGTTCGAGATGGCCTTCTATGCCGGGCCGGGCAAGCATCCGGAAACGCCGACGCTGTGCTCGTCACCGATCGTGGCGCTGCGCCGGCGCGCGGCAGGCGAGGGCCTGACCGTCATCGAAGGCACCGCCACCTGGGCCGAGCCCGGCGGGCTGGTGCAGCGGCAGGCCTTTGAGGCGCTGCGCGACGAGATCCTCGGCCAGCTCAGGGAAGCGCTGCCGGTCGATGCCGTCATCCTCGGCCTGCATGGCGCGATGGTGGCGCAAGGCTATGACGACTGCGAGGGCGACCTGCTCGAACGCGTGCGCGCCATCGTCGGTCCGAAGGTGGTGATCGCCTCAGAGTTCGATCCGCACAGCCATTTGACGCCGAAGCGTGTCGCGGCATCCGACATCATGGCCTACTTCCTTGAATTCCCGCACACCGATTTCTACGAGCGCGGCGAGCATGTCGTCGAGCTCGGTCTCGCCGCTGCGCGCGGCGAGATCAAGCCGGTGATCTCGACCTTCGACTGCCGCATGATCCAAGTGCTGCCGACGAGCCGCGAGCCGATGCGCTCCTTCGTCGACAAAATCAACGCGCTGCACGGCAAGGACGGCGTGCTGTCGGTCTCGGTCATCCATGGCTTCATGGCCGCAGACGTGCCGGAGATGGGCACGCGCATCCTGGTCGTCACCGACAACGAAAAGGAAAAGGGCGATGCACTGGCGGAAAGCTTGGGGCGCGAACTCTACGCCATGCGCGAAAGGACAGCGATGACGATGCTGAACACGGCCGACGGCATCGAGCGCGCGCTCGCCGTGCGCAAGGCGAATCCGGACAAACCGGTGGTCATCGCCGACATCTGGGACAATCCCGGTGGCGGGGTTGCCGGCGACGGCACCGTCGTGTTGCGCGAGCTGCTCGCGCGCGGCATCAGCAATGTCGGCATGGCGACGATCTGGGATCCGATCGCGGTGACGTTCTGTCAGGCAGCGGGTGAGGGCGCCGTCATCGATTTGCGCTTCGGCGGCAAGGCCGGGCCACTGGCGGGCGAGCCGATCGATGCGCGGGTCAAGGTGCTGAAGGCGGTCGGCGAAGGCTGGCAGAGTTTCGGACCGAGCCGGGTGACATTGGGGTCGGCCGCGGTGGTGCGCGTCGAAGGCACCGAGGTCGATGTCATCCTCAACACCAACCGCACGCAGACCTTCGAGCCGGACATCTTTTCCAACATCGGCGTCGATCCGCTGTCGAAGGACATATTGCTGATCAAGTCGACCAACCATTTCTATGCCGGCTTCGCGCCGATCGCCGCCGAGATCATCTATGTCTCGGCGCCGAGTTCGTATCCGAGCAATCCGGCGGTGACGGATTACACCAAGCTGGTGCGGCCGGTGTGGCCGAGGGTGGCGGATCCGTGGCTCTAATCTCCCCCCTTGAGGGGGAGATGTCGCCAAAGGCGACAGAGGGGGTCCTCGCGCGTGAAGCGCTAGCCTCCATCTGCCGCAGGAGCTCGCGTCCAGTCGAACCGACCCCCTCTGGCCGCTTTGCGGCCATCTCCCCCTCAAGGGGGGAGATTAGCCAATCACACCAATCCCCGCTTCACCATCATCGCCTCTGGCGACGGCATCTTGCCGCGGAACGCCGTGTAGAGCTCTTCCGGATCCTTGGAGCCGCCGGCGGCGTAGATGTTTTGCTTCAGCCGCGCGGCCAATGCCGGGTTGAAGGGATCGCCCGTCTCCTCGAAGGCGGCAAAGGCGTCGGCGTCGAGCACTTCGGACCACATGTAGGAATAGTAGCCGGCCGAATAGCCGTCGCCAGCGAAGACATGGCCGAAATGCGGGGTACGGTGGCGCATGGCGATACTGTCGGGCATGTCGAGCTGGTCGAGCGTTTCGGCTTCGAAACGAAGCGGCTCTGGCGGCGCGTCGGGGCGCGCATGGTAGGCCATGTCGATCAGCGCCGAGGCGGTGAACTCGACTGTGGCGAAGCCGGCGCCGAAGGTGCGGGCGGCGAGCATCTTGTCGAGCAGGTCCTTCGGCATCGGCTTGCCGGTCTTGACGTGCAGCGCGTGCTTTTCGAGCACCGCCGGCACCGTCAGCCAGTGCTCGTAGAGCTGCGAGGGCAACTCGACGAAATCTCGGCTCACGGACGTGCCCGAGACCGACGGCCAGGTGACGTCGGTCAGGATGCCGTGCAGCGCATGGCCGAATTCGTGGAACAGCGTCTTCGCCTCATCGACCGACAGGAGTGCGGCCTCGCCGGCCGGCGGCTTGGCGAAGTTCATGATGTTGTAGATGACGGGCCTGGAACCGTGCCCGAGCTTATAACCGGATTTCAGCGCGCTCATCCAGGCGCCCGAGCGCTTGGAGGGCCGGGCGAAGTAATCGGCGAGGAACAGGCCGCGCTCGCTGCCGTCGCCGTTCTTGACCACAAAGACGCGCGCGTCGGGATGCCAGGCCGCGATGCCCTGCTTCTCCTCGAAGCTGATGCCGAACAAGCGCGTCGCGACGTCGAAGCAGGCGTCGATGACGCGCTCGAGCTGCAGGTATGGCTTCAGCTCGGCCTCGTCGAAGGCGAATTTCTCTGCGCGCAGCTTCTCCTGGTAGAAGCGCCAGTCCCAGGCGGCGAACTTTTCGTTGCTGCCGGCCTCTGTCGCCAGCCGCTCCAATTCCTTTTGGTCGCTCGCCGCCTTCTCCAGCGCCTTCTCCCATACCGGGTCGAGCAGCGCGTGCACGGCTTTCGGGGTCTTGGCCATGGTGTCGTCGAGCTTCAGCGCTGCGAAGGAGTTGTAGCCGAGCAGTTTTGCCTTCTCGGCGCGCAGTTTCAGCATGTCGCGGACCACTTCGGTGTTGTCGGTGGCGCCGCCGTTCTGGCCGCGCATGGTGAAGGCGCGGAAGGCGATCTCGCGCAGGTCGCGGCGCTCGGAGAAGGTCGAGAACGGCTCGTAAATCGAGCGTGACAGCGTCACGGCGAAGCGGCCCTTCTGGCCGCGCATCTCGGCCGCTTCCGCCATGGCGCTTTTCAGGAAATCCGGCAGGCCGGCGAGATCGGCAGCGTCGAGGAACAGCGCCCAGTCGCGCTCGTCGGCCAGAACGTTCTGGCCGAAGCTGGTGCCGAGCGAGGACAGCTCTTCGTTGATCCTGGCCAGCCGCTTCTTGCCGCCGGCGTCGAGCTTGGCGCCGGACCGGACAAAACCCTTCCAGGTCTTTTCCAGCACGCGCAGCGTCTCTGCATCCAGCTTCAGGCTTTCGCGGCGCTGGTAGAGGTCGTCGATGCGGGCAAACAGGTTCTCGTTCATCGAGATGGCCGAGAAATGCCTGGACATTTTCGGCGAGATGTCGCGCTCCAGCGCCTGGATGTCCTCATTGGTGTGCGCGCCGGCGCGACACCAGAAGATCGACGAAACCTGGTCGAGCGCCTCGCCGGCGAGTTCCAGCGCGGCCAGCGTGTTCTCGATCGTCGACGCCTCGCTGTTGCCGGCGATCGCATCGATCTCGGCCTCATGCGCCTTCAGCGCCGCGTCGAAGACGGGGCCAAAATCGCCATCGCCGATGCGGGTGAAATCTGGCAGGCCGAACGGCCCTTGCCATTTGGTCAGCGGATGGGCGGCGAGATCGACGGCTGATGACATGGAAGAACTTTCGATTGGTGGCAATGGGTGGCGAGACCGATGTAGGGCGCGGGCTTGTCGCGCGCAACCGCGCGGTGGGCCCGTCAGTAGGCCTCGCAGCTTTCGGCGATCGCCGCCTGCGTGCTGGCGGTGATGCGGTTGCCGGCGACGGAGAAGGTCTCGTGCATCAGCATGTCGTTGTTGGGGAAGTCGTAGCAGGCGATCACCGTGGTGACGCCGGCTTCCGACTTCTCGATGCGATGACGGATCGCGGCGCCGGCGACAGCGCCCTGCCAATCGTCGATCGAGGCGATGAACTCTTGCTTGGTCTGCACGACGCCAAGGTCGTCGAG
>NZ_RZSG01000221.1:0-8062 GCF_003997725.1 Mesorhizobium sp. M4A.F.Ca.ET.050.02.1.1 | reverse complement strand
TCCTCGAGCCGGCCGAGCGTCACCTTCACCGTCTGCTCGACGCCCTTGCGCACGATGACCACGTCCACTGCCTTGCCGACCGGGCTTTCCGCGACGACGCGCGGCAGGTCGCGCATCTCGTGGATGTCCTTGCCGTCGAACTTGATGATGACGTCGCCGGCCAGGATCGTGCCGTTGTCGACCGGTCCGCCCTTGATGACGCCGGCCACCAGCGCGCCCTTTGCGGTCGCCATGCCGAGGCTTTCGGCAATGTCGTCGGTGACCGGCTGGATGCGCACGCCGAGCCAGCCGCGCCGCGTTTCGCCGAACTGTCGAAGCTGTTCGACGACGCCCGAGGCAAGCTGCGAGGGAATGGAGAAGCCGATGCCGATCGAGCCGCCCGACGGCGAGATGATCGCCGTGTTGATGCCGATGACCTCGCCCAGGCTGTTGAACAGCGGACCCCCGGAATTGCCGCGGTTGATCGCGGCATCGGTCTGGATGAAGTCGTCATAGGGGCCGGAATTGATGTCGCGGTTGCGTGCCGAGACGATGCCGACCGTCACCGTGCCGCCGAGGCCGAACGGATTGCCGATCGCCATCACCCAGTCGCCGACGCGCATCTTGGTGGAATCGCCGAACTTCACCGCCGTCAGCTTGTGGCCCTTCGGATCGACCTTCAGCACGGCGACGTCGGTCTTGGTGTCGGTGCCGACCAGTGTCGCTTTCAGCGTCACGCCGTCCGAGAAGTTCACCTCGATGTCGTCGGCGTCGGCGATGACGTGGTTGTTGGTCACCACGATGCCTTGCTCGGCATCGATGACGAAGCCGGAGCCCAGCGACTGCACCTTCTGGCCGCCGCCGCCCTTGTCGCCGCCGCGGTTCTTGAAGAAGTCGTCGAAGAAGTCCTGGAACGGCGAGCCCTCGGGCAATTGCGGCATCGGCACCGCGCCGGGTCCCTCTGTGCCCTTTACCGTCTGCGAGGTCGAGATGTTGACGACGGCACCCAGCAGCCCCTGGGCAAGGTCGGCGACCGAAGCCGGTCCGTCGGCGGCGACGGTCGGTGTGACGGTGGACGGGACAACGAGGGTGCCGACGAGCAGCGCCGCTGCGCCGGCGACAAGCGTCCGCCTGGCCACGCGCAGAAGGGTGTTGGATGTCATCGAGGGCCTCCCGGTGTTTCTGAAAGAAAGCGCTTCCGCAAAAACGCCGCGTTGCGTCATGTTGGCAAGAAATACGGCACGTTTGCGGCTGTGGCTATCGGCAGAGGATAAATCGTCCGTTACGCCGGCACCAAGAAATTTCGTCAGCCGCGCACCAGCCAGACGATGCCGACACCGATGGCGATCGCCGCCAGTCCGGCGATGCGCAGCGCCGTCTCCGGCATCGACAGGACTTCGGTGGCGAGTTTCTTGGCGAGGCCAGGAAATCCGCCATAGACCAGGCCCTCGACGACGAGGACCAGGCCTATTGCCGCGAGAAAGTCCTGCACCGGACGCTACTGGCCGGTGCCGGGTTGCGCAGGCGGCGTTGCCGGCGCCGTTGGCTTTGCCGGTGTCTCCGTGCTGTTCGGGTCGCGGAAATAGCGGAAGAACTCGGATTCCGGCGACAGCACCATGGTCGTTCCGGTGTTGTCCAGCGCCGTACCGTAGGCGTTCATCGAGCGGTAGAACTCGAAGAAGGCCGGGTCGCGCTGATAGGCGGAGGCGAAGGTTGCGCTGCGCTGGGCTTCGCCCTCACCGCGCAGGATTTCCGATTCCTTCTGCGCCTCGGCGACGATTTCGACCACCTCGCGGTCGGCGCGGGCCTTGATGCGCTGCGCCGCCTCGTTGCCGCGGGCCCTCAACCGCTCGGCCTCGGCGAGACGCTCGGCCTTCATGCGGTCGAAGGTCTGCTGCGAAACCTCGGCCGTGAGATCGGTCCTGCGAATGCGCACATCCTCGATCTCGAGGCCGAGCGAGGTGGCGTCGGGCCTGAGCTGGTCGCGCACCTCGCGCATCATCACGGCGCGTTCCTCGGAGAGCGCGGCCTCGAAGTCGCGTAGACCGTAGACACGGCGCAGCGCCGCATCGAGACGTGTCCTCAGCCGCTGCTCGGCAAGCTCGATGCTGCCGGACACCGCCGCACGGAACACGCGCGGGTTAGAGATGCGGTAGGCGATGAAGGCATCGACCTCGTAGAACTTGCCGCCCGACACCTGGACACGGATGTTGTCGAGGTCGAAGCGCAGCACGCGGTTTTCGATCAGCTGCACGCTGTCGGCATCGAAGAAGGCGAAAGGCGCTTTGAAATAAATGCCAGGCTCGGTCTTAACGTCGACGATCTCGCCGAACCTCAGCACCAGCGCCTGCTGGCGCGCGTTGACCACGAACACCGAGGAATAGATCAGGAACAGGATGACCGCCGCGACGACGGCGACGATGGGGAGACGGTTGGCCATCACTGGTTTCCTCCCGTCGTGGCGCCAAAGGTGGCCGGCGCCGGCGCTTTCTGCTGCAGTGCCGGCAGCGGCAGGTAGGGAACGACCCCTTGCCCATTGCCCTGCTCGACGATCACCTTGTTCGAGTCCTTCAGCACCCTCTCCATCGTTTCCAGATAAAGCCGCTTGCGCGTCACCTCGGGCGCCTTGGCATATTCGTCATAGACCGAGATGAAGCGCTGCGCCTCACCCTCGGCCTCCTGCACGACGCGGTTCTTGTAGGCTGCCGCGTCCTCGCGGATCTGCGCCGCCGCGCCGCGCGCTTGGCCGAGTTTCTGGTTGGAATACTGGTTGGCCTGCTCGACGAACTTGTCCTCGTCCTGCTCGGCGCGCTGCACCTCGTCGAAGGCGTCGGCCACCTCGCGCGGTGGCGCCGCGTCCTCGATCGAGACCGCGTTGACGTTGAGGCCGGCCTTGTAGCCGTCCAGCGTCGTCTGGATGATCTCGCGCACCGAGGCGGCAATGCCCTGGCGATCGTCACGGAAGATGTCCTGCGCCGGCCGCCGGCCGACGGCCTCACGCATGGCGCTTTCGGCGACCTGCCTCAGCATGCCGTCAGGATCCGACACGTCGAACAGATAGGCTTTCGGGTCGGAGACCTGGTAGGCGACCGAGAATTGCACGTTGACGATGTTCTGATCGCCCGAGAGCATCAGTCCGGAACTGTTGCTGCCGCTCGCGCCGCCGCCGATATCGACCAGCTGCTCGGCAATGTTGGCGGTCTCGACGGTCTCGACCGGCCACCAGTGGAAATGCAGGCCGGGCTGCGACAGCTCGGCCTTCGGCTTGCCGAAGCGCAGTTCGACCGCAACCTCGTCGGGCTGCACGGTGTAGACCGCCTTGAACGCCCACAGCACGACCAGCGCAGCCGCGATCAGCCCGAATACGGCGGGGCTGGCGCCACCGCCGCCCGGCAGGGCGCGGCGCAATCTGTCCTGGCCGCGGCGGATGATGTCTTCCAGATCGGGCGGTGAGCCCTGCGGGCCGCTCGGGCCCTTGGGCCCCTGCCCCCAGGGACCCTGATTGCCGCCGCCGCCCCATGGGCCGCCGCCACCGCTCTTGTCGTTCCAGGGCATGAATGTCCTTTCGCTTGGAATTCCCTCGGCGCCGGCCTGACAGCGCAATATCCAATGTCATCCTTCTATAGGGTCGCCACGGCACGCTTTCAACGCGATCTGCCGGCCAGCCATCCGTTTTGGACCGGTAGCGACCCTTTATCGTCTTCAAGAAGCGACGCAGTCGTCTTCAGTTTGCGCCGCCACGGCGCTCGTAGACCGTATAGCGGGTCGCGTGGCTGTCCTTTTCGCCGGCCGGAAAGTCCTCGGCGCTGGCGACGCGCCACTGGTCCGTGTCGATCGGCGGAAAATGCGCATCGCCCTCGACACTTGCGAGCACATGGGTGACATGCAGCCGGTCGGCCAGCGGCAATGCCTGGGCATAGATTTCGCCGCCGCCGACAACGCAGATCTCGTCGGCGCCGGCCATGCAGCGCCCGCGCACATTGGCAAGCGCGATGGCCTCCTTGAGCGAATGCGCGATTTCGATTCCTTCGGCCCGCCAGGCCTTGTCGCGCGTCACCACGATGTTGAGCCGGCCCGGCAGCGGCCGGCCAATGCCCTCATAGGTCTTGCGACCCATGATGATCGGCTTGCCCATCGTGTCGGCCTTGAAGCGCTTGAGATCGGTGGAAAGCCGCCACGGCAGGCCGCCATCGCGCCCAATCACGCCGTTGTCGGCGATGGCGACGTAGATTGCGATATCCATTAGCCACCGTTCCCGCTGTCGCCGCCACTCGTGTCGTCCGACGGCTCGAGCAGCAATATGTCGATGTCGTGCTCAGGATAGAAGTCCTTCGCTGTCATCTCGAAGGTCGTCGGTCCGACCTTCCGCACATTGTCGCCGCAGAAGGAGACCAGGTTCTTCGGGCTGCCCTTGTCGACGGTCAGCTTGAAATCGCCGATACTGCCCGATGCCCAGTTGCCGCCCGTGGTCAGGATATAGGCGATCCTGCTTTCGAAATATTGCGGGTAGCCGTCGGGATTGTCCTTGGCCGCCTTGCGCACGGCGTTCTCGAAGCCGTCGTCCATGCAATAGCGGGTCTTATAGGTCGCATACTGGCCCTGGAACTGGCCATCATAGAAAAAGCTGACCGACGAGGTTCCGCCGACGCTCGGCCTGTAGCGGTGCGAGACATGCACGGCCTTGTTGGCTCGGAAGGTCGAGCGCCACCAGTAGGTCGAACGCAATTGCCAGAACGGGGCGTAGACGGTCTTCATCCCCGAGCCGTCGTCGGCCCTATCCTCGATGATGATGCCACGGTTCTCCCAATCCTCGGCGACCTCCTTGGGAAGGTTCGCCAGCGCCGCCTTGGCCGCGTCGCCGAACGGATAGAGCGGCACGGTCTGCGCCTTGAGATCGGCGCTGATGTCGATACCCAGCGCAAAGGCTCTCTGCTCCAGTTGCGGCTTTGCATCGACGCCGTCGATAGTCACCTCGAAGCCGAGGAAATTGTCGCTCTGCGCCTCGGGGATCGCCGGCATCTCGTTCGGGTCGCCTTCGATGTCGGGCATCGGGAAGGCAACGATGGCGTCGACATCCTTGTCGGTGTTGTTGCGGAAGACATAGTCGACCGTCACCTTTTCTTGCGAGATGAAGAGGTCCTCGCTCTCCATGGCGACGGCATCGCTGCGCGACAGGATCAGCCCGCCGGTTCCAAGCTCGGCAATCGAATCGTTGGCGAACGCCGGCGCGGCCGACAAAGCCAGCGCTGCGGTCAGGATGGTGCGGAACATGGATCCCCCTCTCGACGGCAGGGCCGGCCCCAACCGGATGCGCGTCCACATCTAGAGCAATTCCAGGAAAAGTGTGTAGCGGTTTTCCGTCCGGAATTGCGTAAGACAAATAGCTAGAGCAGTTCAGCGTTTCCACCAAACGATGAACTGCTCTAGCCGTTTCAATGTGGCGTTTCAAAGCCCCTTCAACGCTCGTGTTGCCGCTTGCCCCATGCTGTCTGGACACCGGCGCCCCGATCGGGCAGGAGAGCGCCCATGCGCAAGCTTCTGGTCATCGGCATCGGCGCCGGCAATCCCGAACATATGACGGTCCAGGCCATCAGCGGCCTGAACCGGGCGGACGTCCTGTTTATTCCCGACAAGGGCGCGAAAAAGAACGATCTCGCCGAATTGCGCCGGCAAATCTGCGACCGCTTCGTCACCAACCCGAAATCGCGTCGGGTGGAATTCGACGTGCCGGTGCGGGCCGAACCCTCCCCTTCCTACCGCGCCACGGTCGACGACTGGCACGAGGCGATCGCCGAAATTTATGAAGGCCTGATCCGCGACGAGCTTGCGGAAGACGGCTGCGGCGCGTTCCTGATCTGGGGCGACCCCTCGCTCTACGACAGCGCGCTGCGCATCCTCGAGCGGGTGCGTCGGCGTGGCAACGTCGATTTCGCGCTCGAGGTCATTCCCGGCATCACCGCCGTCCAGGCGCTGGCCGCCAGCCACAAGATGGCACTGAATCGTATCGGCGACCCCGTGCTGATCACCACCGGCCGCCGCCTGACTGAGGAGGGCATGCCCGAGAATGCCGGCAGCACGGTCGTCATGCTCGACGGAAAATGCGCCTTCAACACGCTGGCCGACGAGAATCTCGTCATCCACTGGGGCGCCTATCTCGGCACGTCGGACGAGATCGCCATCTCCGGCCGCCTTGGCGATGTCGGCGCGGAGATCGAAAGAGTGCGCGAGGAAGCCCGGCAAAGGAAGGGCTGGATCATGGACACCTATCTGCTGCGCAAACCCGGCGAGCCCGAGGAATAGGGACCACTCGGAACGGGGCGGCACTCAACCGGCATCGATTTCCGCCTGCAAGGCCTCCATGTGCTGCGCCGCCGCGGATGTCGCCGCCCGCTCTATGGCCCGGAAGCGGCTGACGACCGCCAGGCCGACCGCGGTCAGTTGGGCGCCGCCGCCCTTTTTGCCGCCGGTCTGCGCCGATACCAGCGGCTTGCCGAACACCCGGTTCATGTCCTCGACCAGGTCCCAGGCGTGCTTGTAGGACATCTCCATGCCGCGCGCCGCGGCGGATATCGAGCCGAAGGCAGCGATCTGCTCCAGAAGCTCGATCTTGCCCGGCCCGATACGCCCGTCGGGATCGAGGTTTATCCGCAAGCTCAGCGACGGCATCTTTGTCCTCCGCGATCAGACTAGCACCCTCGACGGCTCTATCGCTATTCCAAACCAACATAGCGACATTGTCCTTTCGTCACCCATCGGCTTCGGATGGCAGCCCTGGCCCCGTCGTCGCGCTGTCGAAGCTCACCGTCTTGATCACCGCAAAGACCTTGCGGCCGAGCGCGAGCCGAAGCGTGTGCTTCGACTGTTCGGTGATGCGCGCCAGAACCGTCACGCCATTGCATTCGATGGCGATCTCCACCGTCGGTCCGACACCCGGCCTCACCGCCGTGATTGTCCCCGCCAGTATGTTGAGCGCGCTGAGACCCGCCGGCTGCTCGGTCGCGATCATGACGTCGCGGGCGCGGATGCGCAGCCGCACCGGCGCACCGGCCGGCCGCGCCAGGCGTGGCACGCGGATTTCGCCCGCCGGCGAGTCGAGCACGGTCATTCCGAAGCTCTCCTCATGGCGCAGCACCTTGGTGTCCAGCACCGCGCCGCCCTCGCCGCGCTCTTCCGCCGGCAAAAGGTCGAGCCGCTGCATGATCGCTCCGGTCGGACCGGCGGCCGCGACCTTGCCTTGCGCCAGCACCACCACGTCGCTCGCCAGCCGCGCCACTTCGGCGACGGAATGGCTGACATAGACGATAGGGATATTCGTCTCGTCGCGCAGCCGCTCGACATAGGGCAGGATCTCCGCCTTGCGCGCCTCGTCGAGCGAGGCCATCGGTTCATCCATCAGCAGCAGTTTCGGGCTGGCGAGCAGCGCCCGGCCGATGGCCACGCGCTGTTTCTCGCCGCCCGAGAGCTTAGCCGGCCGCCGGTCGAGCAGATGCCCGATGCCGAGCAGATCGACCACGCCATCGATGTCGGCATAGCGCTCGGACGCCGGCGTGAACCATCGGCCATAGCGCAGATTGCCTGCGACGCTCAAATGCGGAAAGAGCCGCGCGTCCTGGAACACGATGCCGATGCGCCGCTTGTGCATCGGCACGAAGGCGCCGGTCTCGGTGTCGACCAGCACGCGCCCATCGACAGCGATCCGCCCCTTCTCCGGTCGGATCAGCCCGGCGATCAAATTGATCAGCGTCGACTTGCCGGAGCCCGAAGGACCGAACAGAGCCGTCAGGCGGCCAGCGCTTTCGAAACTGGCGTCGATCGCGAAATCGCCGAGGCGGTGGCCGATGTCGACGAGCAGCGTCATTCGATATCCATCCGCCGGCCGACGCGCCGGGCCAGCATCTCAGACGCCACCAGTGCGGCCATCGAGATGACGATCGAGATCAGCGTCAGCCTGAGCGCGCCGTCATCGCCGCCCGGCACCTGCGTGAAGGTATAGATCGCCGACGGCAGCGTCTGCGTCTCGTTGGGGATATTGGAGACGAAGGTGATTGTGGCGCCGAACTCGCCCATAGCCTTGGCGAAGGAC
>NZ_RZSG01000220.1:0-8072 GCF_003997725.1 Mesorhizobium sp. M4A.F.Ca.ET.050.02.1.1 | reverse complement strand
ATCACGCTGGAGCCGTGGCTGCACCAGGCGGCGTCGAGCACGCTGTCGATGAAGCGCTCGATCTCGTAATTGGCGATGTCGTCGATGCTCTCATTGTCGCTGAGATGATCGAGCAGGTGCGCCGCCGCCTGGTGCAGCCACGGCTCCAGCGTGATCGCGGCCTGCGCGAACAGCGGCGCCGACGAGGGCAGGTCGCGGCGCCGGCGGGCCCAGTCGGGATCGATGTAGAAGGCGAGGAACAGGCCCGGCCTGCCGTCATGCGAAAGGGCATGGCTGTGCGGCTGGAACGAATTGATGCCGGCGGCGGTGTCGGGCCCGAGCCGCACCGTCTCGCGGCCGATGGTCATCTCGCCGGCCGTGCCTTCAAGCCAGATGATCAGATGCGCCTCGACATGGGCATGGGTGACGAAGTCGTTGGCGACATTCAGGACAGAGACATGTCCGAACCGGCCCCAATAGAGCCTGATCGCGTCCGTCATGGGTATATCCTCCCGCGGGCGACTGGCCTCCCTTCGCCCGCCCGGGGATTGTGCGGCGGGCGTCGGGCGCTCGTCAAGGCGCGTGCGCTAGGCCTCACAGGCGCCTTGCGCCGCACGGGCGGATTTTCAGACTGAGCGATAGGAGCCGGATCCGGTCCGGCCTAGTCGCTGCGCCTGAAATTGCGGATACGGTCGAACAGGACCGCGAGCAGGATGGCGCCGCCGATGAAGGTGCCTTGCCAGAAGGCGTTGATGCCGAGCAGGCCAAGGCTGTTGCGGATCACCTCGATCAGCGCCGCACCGACGATGGCGCCGAAGGCGGTGCCGACACCGCCGGCGAGATTGGCGCCGCCGATGACGGTGGCGGCGATCACCTGCAATTCCATGCCGGTGCCGATGTTGGTGGTGACGGCGCCCAGCCAGCCGGTCTCGATGATGCCGGCAATGCCGGCCGCGAGCGCCGAGATCATGTAGACTGCGACCTTGATCTGCTTGACGGGAACACCGGTGAGCGTCGCCGCATGCTCGTTGCCGCCGATGGCGAAGATGTGCCGGCCGAACTTGGTCCAGCGCAGCGTGAAGCCGGTGATCAGCGCCAGAAGGATCATGTAGAGCACCGGATTGGCGATGCCGAACACCCAGGCGCCGCCGCCCAGCGCGAGCAGCTTGTCGTGGTCCGGACCGAACTGGAAGACGACCGTGTTGTTGGAGGCGACCATAGCGAGGCTGCGCGCGATGGACAGCATGCCGAGCGTCACCACGAACGGCGGAAAGCCGAGATACGCGATCAGAATGCCGTTGAAAGCGCCGATGACGAGCGCTGTCAGGATGGTGGCGAGGATGCCGACTTCGATGCCGTAGCCGGCATGCATGGTGACCGCCAGCACCATCGAGCACAGGCAAAGCACCGAGCCGACCGACAGGTCGATGCCGCCGGTGATGATGACGAAGGTCATGCCGAGCGCGACGATGGCGACGAAGGTGATGTTGCGGGTGATGTTGTAGAGGTTCTTCTGCGTGGCGAAGGCGTCGGTGGCGAAGGACAGGAACAGGCAGGCGAGGATCACCGCGATCACCACCCAGAAAGTCTGGCTGCCGAGCAGCCGCGACATGAAGGTGTGCTGCTTCTGCGCGATCGTCTGGTCAAGGGTGACTGCCATTATCGACCTTTCCTGCCGGGCCGCGCCAGCACCGTAAATTCCGGGGTTGCCGTGCTCATGCGACCTGCTCGATAGCGCCGGTGATCAGACCGGTTACCTCCTCGGGCGAGCTGGACGCGATGGTCTTGTCGGCCACTTTCCTGCCGCGCCGCATGACGATGACGCGGTCGGCGACGTCGAAGACGTCGGGCATGCGGTGGCTGATCAGCACCACTGCGATGCCCTGGTCGCGCAAATGGCGGATCAGGTTCAGGACTTCGGCGACCTGGCGCACCGAGATCGCCGCGGTCGGCTCGTCCATCAGCACGATCTTGGCCTGCGACAGCATGGTGCGGGCGATCGCCACCGCCTGGCGCTGGCCGCCCGACATCTGCTTGACGAGATCGCGCGGGCGGGTCTCGGACTTCAGTTCGGCGAAGAGCTGGCCGGCGCGCTTGTACATGGCGGCATAGTCGAGGATGCGAAACGGACCGACGCCCCTGCGCAGCTCACGGCCGAGATAGACATTGGCGGCGGCGGTCAGGTTGTTGCACAGCGCCAGGTCCTGATGGACGATCTCGATGCCGTGCTGGCGGGCCTCCGCCGGCTTGTGCAGGACAAGCTCCTTGCCGTCCAGCTGCATGTTGCCATGGCTCGGGCGGAAATTGCCGGCGATCATTTTGACCAGCGTCGACTTGCCGGCGCCGTTGTCGCCCATCAGGCCGACGACCTGGCCAGGCTCGATCGACAATGACACGTCGTTGACCGCCTGGATGGCGCCGAAATGCTTTGAGATGTTGGTGAGTTCGAGAACCGCCACCAGCGTTATGCCTCCCTGTTGCGGCCTGCGGTTCTGCCGCGGCCTCGCTCTCCCCAGCTCCTCCCCGGGAACGGCGATTTGGCGCATTTACGCTAATGCTCATGCAGGCGTCAATCAATTGTCGGACGAATTGAAGACATGTTTTACCAAAAATCCGTTTTGTAGGACAAATAGCAATTGACGTTGGCCGCATGCCGATATTAGCTAAGCATCGGAGGAAGATCATGCCGATCTTTCGACCCGGCTGGCCGGGCGGAATCGGCGGAAGCGATACCGGTCCGGGACTTGGCGGCAATTCTCGCCGGCACGGTTCGGAATTGCATCTGGAAATGCTTATCGGCCTGGACTGGCGGAGGCACGAGCGCTCGTGAAACGATGCTCTGTCTTCGCGCACCGGGTTGGTCTGCGTGGCGGGCACGCCGTGCCCGTCTGTTTCAAGGGAGGACTGATATGAGGAAATCACTTTTGCTCGCCGCTGCCGCCGTCATGGCGTTGGGCGCCGGGCCGGCACTGGCCAAGAAACAGCTCGTCATTGTGGTGAAGGGGCTCGACAACCCATTCTTCGAAGCCATCCACCAGGGCTGCGAGAAGTGGAACAAGGAAAACGCCAGCTCGGAATATGAATGCTTCTACACCGGCCCGGCATCGACTTCGGACGAGGCCGGCGAGGCTCAGATCGTGCAGGACATGCTGAGCAAGCCCGACACAGTGGCGATGGCGATTTCGCCGTCGAATGCGCCGCTGATCGCGCAGACGATCAAGACCGCCAATCCCTCGATCCCGATCATGACGGTCGATGCCGACCTTGCCAAGGAAGATGCGGGCCTTCGCAAGACCTATCTCGGCACCGACAACTATCTGATGGGCAAGAAGATCGGTGAATACATCAAGAAGGCCAAGCCCAATGGCGGCAAGATCTGCACCATCGAAGGCAATCCGGCGGCCGACAACATCCTGCGCCGCGCTCAAGGCATGCGCGACGCGCTGTCGGGCAAGGACGGCCTCGCGGCGCTTGCCGGTGAAGGCGGCTGGACGGAAGTCGCCGGATGTCCGGTGTTCACCAATGACGATGGCGCCAAGGGCGTACAGGCGATGACCGACATCCTCGCCGCAAATCCCGACCTCGACGCCTTCGGCATCATGGGCGGCTGGCCGCTGTTCGGCGCGCCGCAGCCCTATCGCGACCTGTTCAAGCCGATGGCCGACAAGATCGCCAGCAACGCCTTCGTCATCGGCGCGGCCGACACGATCGGCGACGAAGTGGCGATTGCCAGGGATGGTCTGGTGACCGCGCTGGTCGGCCAGCGGCCGTTCGAAATGGGCTACAAGGCGCCGTCGGTGATGATCGACCTGATCGAAGGCAAGAAGGTCGACGATCCGGTCTTCACCGGTCTCGATGAATGCACCAAGGACACGGTCGACACCTGCATCCAGAAGTAGGTCTCGATCTCGGGGTGCCCTTCGAAGGGCGCCCCGTCACTTCCCTCAGGGACAAGGACAGGCAGCGTTGTCGGGGGCGGCAGTCTCCGGATTTGACGCGCCCATAGGTCGGCGAAGGCATCCGCGGGCGCGGACAATTCCGGACAGTTTCCACGCGACGGACTGACGATGCCGGAACGCCGATGCCGGACGACAAATCAAGAAAACGCTCTGCCGGGACCACGGCCAGCCATCCACTTGTCGCTGTTCGGCGACCGGAGATGGCCTGGAACCCGGGCTCGAGCGTGCATGCCTCGCTTGCCAGCGAGATCGGTCTTCGGATCGTGCGCGGCGACTATCCGCCGGGCACCATCCTGCCCAACGAGGCCAAATGGTCGGAAACCTTCAACGTCAGCCGCTCGGCGGTGCGCGAGGCGATCAAGATGCTGATGGCCAAGAGCCTTCTGGCATCACGCCCCAAGATCGGAAGCTGGGTGGAGCCGAAGGAACGCTGGAACCTGCTCGACCGCGATGTGCTTGCCTGGTACGCGAGCGCGCCGGACCGCGAGCTGTTCCTGAAGACGGTGCAGGAATTCCGCCACATCATCGAACCGGAAGCCAGCGCCTTCGCCGCCATGCGCAGGAGCGAGGAGCAGATGGCCGAAATCAGCCAGGCCTGCCGCGAGATGGGGGTTGCCACAAACCTGCAGGAGCGCACGCGCGCCGACACGCGCTTTCACCTCGCCATTCTCAGGGCATCGGGCAACGAGCTGCTGGTGCCGCTCGGCGTGCTGATCGAATCGGCGCTCGACCATTTGTTCGTCTTCGTCACGCGCGAGCACAGCGACCAGCGGCGGGCGCAGTCGTTGCACGAGGCCATAGAGAAGGCCATCCGCCTCAAGCGCCCGGCCGCCGCTCGAACCGCCGTGCACCGGCTGCTGGCCAACACCGACGAGGTCATCGAGCGGTCGCGGTGACGCGAGGCCTTCCCGACTTCAAATCTTCTGCTTCACGCCATCTTTTGACGGCATCAGGTCGACGCCGTTGACCTTGCCGATATGGGTCGCCAGCATCGGCACGAACTGCTCGGCCGGGCCGGCGGCGAAGGCGCCGGCAAAGGCGTTCTTGGTGGCGTTGCCGAGCGGGTTGGCGATGCCGGCGGCGCCCGCCATGGATTCCAGATAGGTAAGGTCCTTGAAGGCGTTGGCGATGGAGAATTTATGCGCGTCCCGGTCGCCCTCCAGCGTCCAGCGCATGAAGGTCTGGTAGAAGGGGCAGTCCATGCGGCCGTTGCGGATGACGCTGTCGAAACGCGACGGCGAGATGCCGACCTTCTCGGCCAGCGCCAGCGCCTCGGAATAGATCGCGGCGTAGCCCAGCGAGATGAAATTGTTGAGCAATTTCATGCGGTGGCCGTCGCCGGTGTCGCCTATATGGACGATGCGGCCGGCCCAGGTCTCGATCACCGGCTTCACCCTGTTGAAGACCGGGTCGGGCGCACCGACCATGGCGTCCAGCGTGCCTTCCCAGGCCTCCTTCGGCGTGCGGCTGAGCGGCGCGTCGACATAGTCGACGCCGAGCGCCCTGAGTTCGGCAGCCAGCGCCACCGTCGAGACCGGATCGGAGGTCGAGCAATCGACGACCACCGCGCCTTGCCTCAGGCCCTCCTTCAGGCCGCCGGGGCCGCGAATGATGGCTTCGACCTCGCGCGAGCCGGTGACGCAGATGAAGACGATGTCGGATGATGCCGCCACCTCGCGCGATGTCGCCGCTTCTGTGGCGCCGCGACCAGCCAGGTCATCCGCCGGTTTGCGGTTCTTGCGGCCGAGGAAGGTCAGCGGATAGCCCTTGTCGACGATGTTCTTGGCGATGCCGTGCCCCATGAGGCCCAAGCCGATGAAGCCGATTTTTTCGCGCGCGGCGGTGGTGGTCATGTCGTTCCGTCCTGTCTGGGGATTATCGATAATTTCGCCGTTGTTCTTGCCGCATATGGTTGCGGAATGCAATATTGTCTGACAATACACGGCAATAGCGAGCGATGTGGAGAGCGAAATGACGAAGCGGATCATGTTCACCGGTGGCAGCGGCAAGGCGGGGCGTCATGTCGTGCAATATCTGGTCGAGCATGGCTGCCAGGTGCTCAACATCGATACCAAGCCGCTCGACAATCCCAAGGTGCGCACGCTGATTACCGACATCACCGACAGCGGCCAGGTTTTCAACGCACTGTCGAGCTATATGGGCCTGCATGAGTTCGATCCGTCGCTGCGTCCGCAGCCGGTCGACGCAGTTGTGCATTTCGCCGCCATCCCGCGCATCATGATCACGCCCGACAACGAGGTGTTCCGCATCAACGCGATGGGGACCTACAATGTCATCGAGGCGGCGGTGAAGCTCGGCATCCGCAAGGTGGTAATCGCCTCCAGCGAGACGACCTACGGCCTGGTCTTCGCCAACGAACCGCGCGATCCCAAGTATTTTCCTCTCGACGAGGAATACGACGTCGACCCGATGGACAGCTACGCACTGTCCAAGATCGTCAACGAGAAGACCGCGCGAGCCTTCGCGCAGCGCAACGGCACCGATATCTACGCCTTGCGCATCGGCAATGTCATCGAACCGCACGAGTATTCACTCTTCCCGAAGTGGTTCGCCGATCCCGGCTTCCGCAAGAGGATCGCCTGGAGCTATGTCGATGCTCGCGACCTCGGCCAGATCACTTTGCGCGCCGTCGAGAAGGACGGGCTCGGCTACCAGGTGTTCAATGCCGCCAACGACGACACCTCGTCCGACCTGCCGACTGCGGAACTGCTGAAGCGGTTCTACCCGAATGTCCCGGTCAAGGCGGAGCTCGGTGAATACGAGACGTTGCTTTCCAACCGCAAGGCGCGCGACCTGCTCGGCTTCCGCCCGGAGCACAGCTGGCGCAAATACGTCAAAACGGCATGATGGGGCGCAAAGCCGTGGCTGATCTGTGCACAGCCGCCGGCTTTGCGCTCCATCAGCCTTGCCGTGCTTGACAGGGTCCGAAATCCGGACTTTCTGGGGCAGATGCGGAACGGGAAGCCGAACAAGGAAAAATCACCGGAGCAGGCGGCGTCCGCCGAGCGCCAGGCCGCCATTCGCCGAGCCGATGCGCCGCGCATTCCGGGATCGAGCGTGCATGCTTCGCTGGCCAGCGAGATCGGCCTTCGGATTGTGCGCGGCGACTATCCGCCGGGCACCATCCTGCCGAACGAGGCAAAATGGTCGGAGACCTTCGACGTCAGCCGTTCGGCCGTGCGCGAGGCGATCAAGATGCTGATGGCCAAGAGCCTTTTGGCATCGCGTCCGAAGATCGGCAGCTGGGTGGAGCCGAAAGAGCGCTGGAACCTGCTCGACCGCGATGTGCTTGCCTGGTACGCGACCTCGCCCGACCGCGAGGTATTCCTGAAGACGGTGCAGGAATTCCGCCATATCATCGAGCCGGAGGCGACGGCTTTCGCCGCGATGCGGCGTACCGAAGAACAGATGGCCGAGATCAGCCAGGCCTGCCGCGAGATGGGCGAGGCACCGACCCTGCAGGAGCGGACGCGCGCCGACACGCGCTTCCATCTCGCGATCCTGAGGGCCTCGGGCAACGACTTGCTGGTGCCGCTTGGCGTGCTGATCGAATCCGCGTTCGATCACCTGTTCAGCTACACGACGCGAGAGGTCGACGACCTGCAGCATGCGCAGAAGCTGCATGAGGCGATCGAGAAGAACATCCGCCTGCAAAGGCCGGACGCGGCGCGCAATGCGGTGCGCAAGCTGCTCGCTAACACCGACGAGGTCATAAAGTCGAGATAGCCCGCGATCGAACTAGTCCTGTCTCGGACGGCCGAAAGCGGCGCGCAGTTCGCCCTTGGCCTTCTCCAGCACTCGCTTGCGTTCCGCCGGCAGGTTGCTGCCGGCACGGTTGATGTAGAAGTTCAGCATCGACATGGCGGACTGGAACGGCTCGGACTTGCGCCGGTCGCTGTGCTCGGCCGATCGCTTGAGCGAGGCGGCGATCTTTTTGGCATCGTTGGATTCGAAGACATGCTTCTCGAGATCCATCGCGTCGCTGTGCCCGGTCACTTCGGCCGACCATTTTCGTTTCGCGGTCATGGCAGCACTCCTTTCATGATGGAAACTCAACGCGGAGATGTCTGTTCCCGCCGGATCCTTGCTTCTGGAGCGACGGATTTGCCTGTC
>NZ_RZSG01000021.1:0-25318 GCF_003997725.1 Mesorhizobium sp. M4A.F.Ca.ET.050.02.1.1 | reverse complement strand
CTCTCCTTGATCGCAAGGAAAAGCTCCAGGCCATTTTGCCCGCGAAGAACCCGGTGCTTCGTTATTCCGATCATATTCTGGGTCGCGGAGAAGAGTTGCTCGAGCGCTTTTGCGCAGCTGGTCTCGAGGGGGTGGTTTCGAAGCTTGCCGATTCTCCTTATGTGGCGGCCCGCGGCGGAAACTGGCTCAAGATCAAGTGCATCAAGCGGCAGGAATTCGTGATTGTCGGCTGGACGCCGTCCGACAAGGTCCGCGCGTTCCGGTCATTGATCCTTGGAGTGCATGACGGGGGCAAGCTGCGTTTTGCGGGGAAAGTCGGCACTGGCTTCGACACAGCTGAGCTTTTCCGCCTCATGAAGATCATGGCACCACTCGAGCAGAAGGCCGCGACCGTCGAGGCGCCGCGAGCCGAAGTTCGCGGAGCACACTGGCTTCGACCGAAGTTGGTGGCGGAGATTGCCTTCACAGAGATGACCAACGAAGGAACGTTGAGACATCCGAGCTACCTTGGTCTGCGCGAAGACAAGAAGGCGGCCGCGGTCGTGCTGGAGACGGAACGTCGCACAGCCAAGCTGACCGCGGCGCCGGCGAACACCATCGCTATCAGCAACCGTGACCGCGTGATCTATCCGGAGTCCAATATCACCAAAGGCCAGCTTGCCGACCACTATGCGGCCGTCGCGGAGATCATGTTGCCTTGGGTCGGCAGTCGGCCGATCAGCCTTGTTCGGTGTCCCCAGGGCCGGGCCAAGAAGTGCTTTTTCCAGAAGCATGATGCCGGGAGCTTTGGCGACAAAGTCCACCATGTAAGCATCATGGAAAAGGACGGTCACGAGGAGCCATACCTTTATGTCGACGACGCCGATGGGCTGATGACCTGCGTCCAGATGGGAACGATCGAGCTGCATGGGTGGGGCGCTCGGATAGAGGATGTCGAAAAGGCAGACCGCCTCGTCTTCGATCTCGACCCGGATGAGGGTCTCGATTTCAAAGCCGTCCGCGCCGCCGCTTTCCAGTTTCGTGATATTTTGAAATCGCTGGGACTTACGACGTTCCCGATGCTGACGGGAGGCAAAGGAGTGCATGTGATCGCGCCGCTCACCCCACAGGCCGAGTGGCCGCAAGTGAAAGACTTTGCGCATCGCCTCGCTCAAGCGGTCGCTCAAAGCGATCCCTCTCACTTCACGGCCGCGTTGTCGAAGGCCCGCCGCAAGGGTCGCATCTTTGTCGACTATTTGCGCAACCAGCGTGGGGCGACCGCAATCATGCCTTATAGCGCGAGGTCCCGACCTGGCGCTCCGGTCGCGGCGCCGATCACCTGGGCGGAAATGAAGACGATTGATGCGCCCTCGCATTTCCACGTCGGCGATGCTCCTGAATTGAAGAAACGCGCAGTTAGCAAATCTCTGGCGGGATGGGGTCGAGCCGACCAATCATTGCCGGATCTGTAGCCCCACTCCGCGAAAGGCAGCGAGGCTGGATTGGGGGCTTCGCTGCCTTGCCCCGATTGGAACCTGCGGAGATTGGCCCCGTTTGCCTTGAATGGCCAAAACCGATCCGCGGACAGTCGCCAGTCTGCTTAGGGAATACGCACATCGATCGTCCCTGCGCGGAGACAATCCCTATCGCACCAAGGCTTACTTGCGCGCGGCCGATAGTCTGGCTGCGTTGTCGCAGCCGCTTGATCGGATCATCGCCGCGGGCGCCCTTACCAGAATCCCGGGAATCGGGGACGCGATCGCGGACATTGTGCGCAAGCTCTATGAAACGGGTACGCATCCACGCCTTGAGACGCTGCGCGAGGAGGTGCCGGCAGGTGTGATGGAGCTTTTTACAATACCTGGCCTGCGGCCTGACAAGATCCTGAAGCTCCATCAGGCGCTCGGTGTGAACTCGTTGGCCGAGCTCGAAGCCGCGGCAAAGGCAGATCGCATCCGGCCTGTCAAAGGCCTTGGTGCTTCGCTTCAGACAAGAGTCCTGCAAAACCTGGCTGTCGCTCGAAGCGGCGAAACACAGCTTCACCTGCACAAGGCCGCCGCACTCCTTGAGCATGCAATCCTATCGGTGAAGCAAGAGCATCCCGAATTTTCGCGTGTGGAAATCGCCGGTGATTTCCGGCGCGGTTGCGAACTTGTTGCCGACCTCGCGCTGGTCGCGCTGGGCAAGAAGCGGACCGCAATCGAGCAGTCCACGCTCAGGCTTGTCGTCACGGACAAGAAGCACTTTGGCGCGAGCCTCCTCGAAACTACGGGTTCGGCGGCCCATCTTGAGCAGTTGAAGATGTACGCGGCCGAAAGAGGGTTCGCCCTCAAGGCGGATGGGCTCTACCGCGGGAGAAAGCTGATCGCATCAGCGACAGAGGAGGAAATCTACGGAGCGTTGGACCTGCAGTTCATCGAACCTGAACTGCGCGAAGGCAGGGACGAGATTGAGCGGGCAGCGCGGCGGCAACTCCCTACCCTCGTCCGGGATGAAGATCTGCATGGTATCCTGCATTCTCACACGACCGCATCCGATGGCACCGAAACGCTAGAGGCAATGGCTGAAGCGACGCGCAAGCGCGGGTTCGACTACTTTGGTGTCGCCGACCATTCGCAGTCTGCCCACTACGCGGGCGGCCTCACACTGCAGGAGATTGCCGAGCAGCACCGTGAAGCGGATCGGCTGAACAAGAGGTATGGCGGAAAATTCCGTGTCCTGAAGGGCATCGAGGCAGACATCCTCGCCGACGGCTCATTGGATTATCCGGACCACGTCTTGAAGCAGTTCGATTTCGTTGTCGCGAGCGTGCACAGCCGCTTCAAGTTGCCGAAGAAAGAGCAGACGGACCGTATCATTGAGGCAATCGCGAACCCCCTGACGACAATCATCGGGCACATGACCGGTCGCCAATTGTTGCGTCGTCCCGGCTACGAGCTCGACGTCGACAAGGTCCTCAGAGCGTGCGCGAAATATGGTGTCGCTGTCGAAATCAACGCGCATCCCTGGCGGCTCGATCTCGACTGGCGCTGGCATCGGAAGGCCCTCGACTACGGCTGCATCTTCAGCATCAATCCAGACGCCCATTCAATCCGCGAACTCGACCAAATGCATTGGGGCGTCGAAATGGCCCGCAAGGGAGGTGTCCCCAGAGACCGGGTTCTCAACGCGACGGGTTTGACGGCTCTGCTTGCGCATCTTTCAAAGCGCAAGTCCGCCCGCAACGGCGGCAACCGTCACTCGCCTGCGAAGAGCCCTAGAGCCGCGTAACGAGCGGCGGTCTAGCACGAGTCGCTGCCTGGAACGCGATCCCGGCCGGGCTCCTTGCCGGAAACAGATCCGCGACCCTCACCCCCGACGTAGCATCAGGTTCTGCATGAGCCTTCAGTCTATGCCGGTAGGACATGGACCCACTCCCAGAACGTAGGGCCTTTGTTTTCGTTGGTAGAAATGACGTTGGCAGATCCGACGGTCAATCAACCAAGGCAACAGGAGGAATTTCACATGGTCCGCAAGATACTGGCTACGGTGGCCACGGCTGCTCTCATGTCGACGGTGCTGTGCACCGCCGGAGCTTACGCCGCAAATACCGGCAAACCCGCTGCCCAGACGGAGGTCGTTGCTCCGGTCACGGATGGCAGGCTCGTCTCCAAGATCATGGGAGCCGCGGTCTACGACAGCACCGCAGATGACGCGACGAAGATCGGCGATGTTAATGACATCGTCCTCGACAAGAACGGGAACGCCAAACTCGTCGTCATTGGCGTCGGGGGTTTCCTCGGCGTGGGCGAAAAAAATGTCGCCTACGATTTCAACAAGCTTGAATGGATCAACAAGAACGGCGATCGCTGGCTGGTCGTGACACTCAAGCGACAACTGCCAAAACCGATACGACTGCGACGGCCTCGATCGACAAGTCGAGCTTGACCGAAATGCCCTCAGACAAAATCAGCGCGGCAAATCTGATCGGAACCAACGTTTATGGCGCAGATGATGCGAAGGTCGGCGAGATCGGCGACGTGATCCTGACAGGCGACAACAAGGTCGACTCGATAATTGTTGATGTAGGCGGCTTCCTGGGCATTGGCGAAAAGAAGGTCGCCGTCGGCATGGAGAACCTCAAGTTCTTGACCGACAAGAACGGCAATCGCTACCTCTATACGGACTTCACCAAGGACCAGTTGGAGGCGCAAACTGCCTACGACAAGGCCACTTACGCCCAAAACCGCGATAAGCAACGGATAATCATCAACAAGTAAAGAACTACTGAAGCGCTCGTCGTCCACGGCGGGCGCTTTGGTCATCCGGTGACAGAAGCGGGCCTTGAAATTAGCCGACGAGGTTCGCCATAGCTCTGCAGATATCAGCGACCTCGTCCTGTCTGATGTCCCTCGCGTGTCGAAAGAGACGCGGTCAGAGGGGCTGGCCTGACCTCGCAGATCAGTCTTCTCCTGATATCCGCAGCATAGCGGTGACTAAGATGTATCTCATCCAAATCCTGTTGCCTCGCTCAGACAACCAGGGCCAACTGTACCCCCGAAGAGATTTCGACCGTTTGAAAGAGGAACTGGCGGCTCGCTTCGATGGCGTGACTGCCTATCTCCAGGCGCCTGCGGAGGGTCTTTGGAAGGACCGTGGAAAAACAGACAGCGACGATATCGTCATCTTCGAGGTGATGACGCCAAGCATGGATGTTTCAGATTGGCGGCGCCGACAGGGCGACCTGGAGCATGTCTTTCGGCAGGAAAATATTGTGGTCCGCTACTGGACGATAACACTCCTTTGAAGCTCAGGCTCGCTGGCCGCTCCGGAACAAGACTGAGGCATTCAGCTTGCGAGACGATAGGCCTGGTCGCACCTGGCGCCGATCACAATGTCATCGTCAATGGCAGCCGGCGCCTCAACCACCGCCACGTCACGGTCGTCTCCTACGATCATGGCAAGCGTTAACCGCCACACCACTGTTGTCGTCAAGACCCACTCCATTTGGAACCGCCATGTCTCCTCATCGTTGAACCGAAGGCTCCATAACTTCCAAAGCGATGGTGGCACGTGACTCACAGCTCGACATTCAAAAACGTGCGGCTTGAGATTTTTGGACCAACTTTTGAACCGATAGGGATCGGGCCAGTGCGGGCTGCAACAAGTGCCGTGGCTCACGCTCTTTGCATGGCACGGCCCAAGCAATGACCGATGTCAGCTCGGAAATTGAGCGAGAGCAAAGCAACACGGTTGCCAAAGGGCCATTTCAACGTTTCCTGCGCATTATTGGCCCCGGCCTCATCACCGGCGCCTCCGATGACGACCCCTCAGGGATAGGCACGTATAGCCAGGCCGGAGCCCAACTCGGGTTCAACATCGGCTGGACCATGCTCTTTACCTTTCCTCTTATGGCGGCGATCCAGGAAATTGCGGCTCGGATAGGTCGCACCACGGGCAAAGGCATCTCGGGCAACCTTTCTCGCTATTACCCTGCCCCCCTGCTTTATCTTGTGGTCGTCCTGCTATTTTCCGCCAATGTGATCAACATTGGTGCCGACTTAAGCGCGATGGCTGATGCGCTCAACCTTCTGATCGGAGGGCCTAGCTCGGTCTATGTCCTGGGGTTTGCGCTGGTCAGCGTGGCGGCAATCGTGTTCCTCAAATACAGCCGCTACGTGAAAATCCTTAAATGGACCACGCTTAGCCTGTTCGCCTATGTCGTGGCGATGTTCGCTGCAAACGTTCCATGGGGCGAAGCGGCAAATGGGGTGTTCATTCCGCACATCGAATGGAACGGCACTTTCTTCACCACGCTGCTTGCCATCTTGGGCACAACAATTTCACCCTACCTGTTTTTCTGGCAGGCTTCGCAAGAGGTCGAGGAGGAAAAGCTCGATCCTTCCGCCAAGCCCCTGAAATGGGCACCGTGGCAGGCTCGAAAAGCGTTCGGGCGGATTCGCGCTGACACACTGGTTGGGATGGCCCTGTCCAACCTTATTGCCATCGCCATCATCTTCACCACTGCTGCGACGCTCAACAAGGCAGGGGTAACCGATATCTCCTCTTCCACGGACGCGGCGAAGGCATTGGAACCGGTGGCCGGCAAATTCGCCTTCATCATCTTTGCGGCGGGAATCATCGGTACCGGGTTACTGGCCGTTCCGGTGCTCGCGGGATCGGCCGCCTTCGCAGTCGGCGAGGCCCTACACTGGAAGGTTGGCCTGGCCCGTGAACCGAAGGAGGCAGTGGCCTTCTATGGGACGCTTGCCATGGCCGCGGCTCTTGGCACCGGCATCATGTTCACGCCAATCGACCCGATCAAGGCGCTTTATTGGAGCGCCGTAATCAACGGCATCTGCGCGGTGCCGGTGATGGTCGTAATGATGCTTATGGCTGGCCGGGCCGACATAATGGGAGACTTCCCCATACGAGGGTGGCTCCGTTCCCTGGGGTGGCTCTCGACCGTAGCCATGACGCTATGCGTCGTTGGTTTGGCGGCTCAGTGGCTACTGTGACCGCTTTCGAATTCCGGGGAGCGATGGGTGAGCGCCCGATAGAGAAATGGCCTGTCACCTATGACGCCGAGGTCTGGGCCAAAAAATATGGCCTGACGCTCAAGCAGGCCAAGACGATCATCAGTTCAAACGGCCCTCCCAAGCATGGCTGTGACGTTGGCGCTGCCGCATTCATTCGCGTTTGGTAATGAGGGGCATTAGATCGCCAGCCCGCCGACGGCCAACACCTGGTGGCGCGCCTTGAGGTATCTCACTTCATTCAGTAGCGAATTCCAATAGGTGCCGATCAGCACAATACTGGTCGCCGCTCGCATGGAAGGCACAAGGCCGCGTTTGACCTTAGCCGACAAGCCGCAACGGCAGCAGACGGCTTTCGTTCCGGCGACTTCGCCACACCAGAGTCCCGAGGCGAAATTCATACCTGCGCGGCTGGCCTGCTGCTGGCGGCCGGAACTGGCGGTCACGCCACGCGTTCTCCAAAGATCTTTCGGCAATGGAGATTGGGAGCGCGCTATGGGCCTGTTTACGAAGGACATCAAGACGATGGACGATCTGTTCCTGCACGTTTTGCAGGACATCTACTATGCTGAAAAACAGATTCTGAAGGCGCTCCCCGATATGGTTGAAAAGGCCACCAACCGGGATTTGACGGCGGCTTTCAAAGCCCACCTCGCCGAGACGCAAAAGCACGTCCAACGGCTGGAGCAAGCCTTCGAGCTTATCGGTGAAAACCCGAAGGGGACGACCTGCCCGGCGATCGATGGCATCATCAAGGAAGCCAACGGGATCGCAGGCGAGGTTGCCGAGAAGAAAGTGCTCGACGCCGCCCTGATTGCCGCCGCACAGGCCGTCGAGCATTATGAGATTACCCGCTACGGAACTCTGATTGCGTGGGCGGAGCAGAGCGGCAACGAAGCCGTGGCCCGACTTCTCACTGCGACCCTCAACGAGGAAAAGGCGGCCGACAAGAAACTCACCACCATCGCCGAACGGAAAGTCAACGAGAAGGCGTCGACTTGATCGATGCGCTCGGGGACGCTTGCATGGACGCGCGCGCTGAACTCACCCGATCCCTTTGGATGAAGGTCGACGTCTATCCCGATGCGCCGAAATTCTCGGGCAAGAAGAGCTGTGACACAGTCATCATAGGAGCGGGGATCGCCGGACTGTCGATCGCTCACGAACTGGCCAACATCGGCCAGAAGGTCATCGTCATCGATCGCGGAACGATCGCCGGCGGTATGACGTCGCGAACCACGGCGCATCTGGCGCCGATCTGTGACGATGGCCTCAGCGCGTTGATCAACCTGCGGGGTGAAGACGTTGCAAGGCTCTTCCAGCAAAGTCAGGAGGCCGCCGTCGCCCGCATCGAGGAAAACGTCTCCGAGTTAAGGATCGACTGCAATTTTCGCAGGTTGGACGCGTTTCTGTTTCCGGCGATGGGTGTCGACCCCAAGGACGCCCGCGATCAACGCCAGCAAGAATTCGATGCGGCACGAAAGGTCGGGGCCGCTGTCGAACTGGTAACTGGCTTGCCGCTCAAGGGCTTCGAGGAGGCGCCGGTCCTGTGCTACCCCAACCAGGCGACTTTCCATCCGTTGAGATATCTGCGTGGGCTTGCGGGATCGATCCGCGAAAGCGGCTCCCTCATTTTCGCCGACAGCGCCGCGACCTCCGTCGAGGAACTGCCCGAGGACGGCGTGCGCGTCTCCACCGAGAACGGCGGCGTGATTGAAGCGGGATCGGCCGTCGTCGCCACGAACTCGCCGATCAACGATCGCTTTCAGCTGCACACCAAGATGTCGCCCTACCGGACCTACGCGATTGCTTTCACATTGCCGAAGGGTGCGCTCCCCGATGCGTTGTTCTGGGACACGGGCGATCCTTACCACTACGTCCGAATGAATCCCGGTCCCGGCTCGGTTGACTATCTGATCGCAGGCGGAGCCGACCACAAATCCGGCGAATCCGACGACGGCGACATTCGTTTCGAGGCAATCGAGGCCTGGATAAGAGCGCTCGTGCCAAGCTTGGGCAAAGAGGTCACGCGCTGGTCGGGGCAGGTTCTGGACACCATCGACTATTGCGCCTTCATCGGCCTCAATCCCGGCAGCAAGTCGGTCTATGTCGTCACCGGCGATTCCGGCCAAGGAATAACGCATGGCGCGCTGTCCGGCTTGCTGGTGAAGGATATGATTTCGGGCAAGGAGAACCCGTGGGCCGAGGTCTACGACCCGTCGCGCAACACGCCCTCCGGCGTGATCAACTATGTTCGTGAAAACCTGTCCGCGGTCAAAAATCTCGCCGGCTATTTGCTTCCGGGTGACTTGAAGTCACTGGCCGAGCTTGCGCCTGGCCAAGGCGGCGTCCTGCGGGACGGACTGCGCAAGATCGCAGCCTGCCGCGATATGGCTGGAAAGCTCTATCTGAATTCCGCCGTCTGCACGCATTCTGGATGCGAAGTGGCCTGGAATTCCACCGAGCAGTGCTGGGACTGCTGCTGTCATGGCTCCCATTTTGCTGCCGACGGCATCGTGCTCAACGGGCCGGCCGTTGGTCGTCTCAACCCCGTGGACGCACCGGCGGGAGGAACATGATGCCCATACTTGAGCGCGGCAAAACACTCGTCGAGAAGATCACCGGCTGGCAACGACCCTCAAGCGACGAGCTCGGTCGGCTGGTGCGCCAGCGCAAGGCCAATGCATTCCGCTTCGAGGACGACGGCATCATCCCCAATCATCCCCAATGGCCGTTGGTCGTCTATCGCGGCGTCGTGAAACTGCCTGCCGAATTCGATCCGGCCGCAATCTTCGAGGAGCTCTTCGAGCGCAACAACTGGAAGGGGTCCTGGCGAAACGGCATCTACGATTATGCGCATTACCATTCCCGCATACATGAGGTTCTTGGCGTCGCTCGCGGATCGGCAAAGGTGCAGTTCGGAGGCAAGCATGGCCGCACGCTCACCATCAAGGCGGCAGACGTCGCTATTTTGCCAGCAGGCACTGGTCACCAGTGCCTCGCGGCGAGCAAAGACTTTCTCGTGGTTGGCGCCTACCCGCCCAACGGCACATACGATGAATGTTCTAGGAGCGAGGACCATGCCCACGCCGTCAAGACCATTTTCAAGGTCGCTAAACCACGACAGGATCCCGTCTACGGTGGCAGCGGTGCGCTTTTCGACATTTGGAAAGCATTTCGGTAAGCGCTGAGCGCTTCCGCCCATTTCCTCTGGATGCCTCGATGGCGGGCGGACAAAGGACCGCGCCAATGCACTTCGCCTAAGGAGCAACTGGCTCTGATCGCCGTTAAGACGGACAGAGATTATGCAATGGACATCAACGTTCCCAGGAAAGACACAGGCCTTGACGAGCGACGTAAGCGCCGCAGGCTGCGCCGCGAAAAGCAGCGCGCAGAGAACGTGGGGCGCGCGGAAAAAATGCACCTCGCACGGCTGGCGGGCAAAGGGCCCGGCCGCCATTCGACCGAGTTGGCAAACTCCGCCTATGTCGGCTGCTCCGGATGGTTCTACTGGAAATGGCGCGGAAAGTTTTATCCGGCTGAGATGCCAACCTCCGAATGGTTCACTCATTATGCGCAGCAGTTCGACACCGTCGAAATAAACGCATCCTTCTATTCCTGGCCGACCGTCGCGAATGTGAAAACCTGGCTTCGTCAGCCCGGAACGCGCGCGTTCGTTTACACCATAAAAGTCTGTGAGCTGATCACGCACGTCAAGAGATTCGAGGATACCGAAACCCTGGTAAAAGATTTTGGACTGATAGGCGATATCCTTGGCAAGCGGATGGGCTGCTTTCTCTTCCAGCTTCCGCCAAGCTATCGCTTCACCGAGGAGAGGCTCCGCGCCATTCTGAGCCAGCTCGACCACACGCGACGCAACGTTGTGGAATTTCGTCATGCCAGCTGGTGGAACGAGACCGTCTATTCCGCCTTCCGCGAGAGCGGCACGATATTCTGTTCCTGCAGCGGTCCACGGCTTCCGGACGTTCTGGTTCGCACAGCCAACGATATTTACCTCCGAATGCACGGTCCGGAGCGCTGGTACAGGCACGACTATTCCGAAGGCGAGTTAGCCGAATGGGCCGAGAGGATCAAGAACAGCGGCGCGCGGAGAGCCTGGGTTTATTTCAACAACGACTATGAAAGCTTTGCGCCCTGCAACGCTTTGACCATGCGCCGGCTGCTCGATCAAACAGGCTTCGATCAAGCTCCGTCCGAAGTGGATGTTCCCGTGGCGGCTCCCTCATCATAGTATGAAATCCGCGTCCGATGAATCCGCCAACAAAGCGCTAGCTTCTGGGGCTCGGCATGGTGTCCGAAAGTTTGCGAGCGGCCAGAAACATTATCGTGTACGCGGCTTTTCGCCGGTCCCACCCCGCAGCGGCGGTTCTGTCGAGCAAATCGTCTAGAACCGGGTCGAGCGCGACCTTCAGTTCCGCTTCGTAGTTCAGATCGGTGGCCGCGTGTGACGGCGGCGGAATCACGTTGAAGTTCGTCACGTTCATGGCTTTATCCATTTGTCAGGTGCCCGCGCCTCATGGGCGCGGACACCGCCGTTTCTCGTCAGAAATCCATGCCGCCACTCGGCATTGCCGGCACCGCGGGTTCCTTCTTCGGCTTCTCGGCAACCATCGCTTCCGTCGTCACCAACAGGCCGGCAACCGATGCCGCATCCTGAAGTGCGGTCCGCACCACCTTCACCGGATCGATGACGCCCTCGTTGTAGAGGTCGCCAAACGCGTTGGTCTGTGCGTTCCAGCCCCAGCCGAATTCCGGCCTCTCGCGTAGCTTGCCTACGATGATCGATCCTTCCGCGCCGGCATTCTCGGCGATCTGTCGCACGGGCGCTTCGATCGCCCGGCGCACGATCTCGATACCGTGCTTCTGGTCCTCATTCTCGGCCTGAACCCTGTCCAGTGCCTTGGCCGCACGCAGAAGCGCTACGCCGCCACCCGGTAATACGCCTTCCTCGACCGCAGCGCGCGTCGCATGCATGGCATCGTCTACGCGGTCCTTGCGCTCCTTGACCTCGACCTCGGTCGAGCCGCCGACCCGGATGACGGCGACACCGCCGGCGAGCTTGGCTAGCCGCTCCTGCAGCTTTTCCTTATCGTAATTGGAGGTCGTCTCCTCAATCTGCGCCTTGATCTGGCTAGCGCGGCTCTGGATTTCGCTCTTCGAGCCGGCCCCGTCGACGATGGTGGTGTTCTCCTTTTCGATCACCACCTTCTTGGCGCGGCCGAGCATCGCCAGCGTGACATTCTCAAGCTTGATGCCAAGATCTTCCGAGATCGCGGTCCCGCCGGTGAGGATGGCAATATCCTCCAGCATCGCCTTGCGACGATCCCCAAAGCCGGGCGCCTTGACGGCAGCGACCTTCAGGCCACCGCGCAGCTTGTTGACGACCAGTGTCGCCAACGCTTCGCCCTCCACATCCTCGGCGATGATCAGCAGCGGCTTGGATGACTGAACGACAGCCTCCAGCACCGGGAGCAGTGCCTGCAGATTAGACAGCTTCTTTTCGTGTATAAGCACATAGGGCTCTTCCAACTCGACACGCATCTTGTCCTGGTTGGTGATAAAATACGGGCTGAGATAGCCACGGTCGAACTGCATGCCTTCGACGACTTCGAGTTCGGTCTCGGCGGTCTTGGCTTCCTCGACCGTGATGACGCCCTCATTGCCGACCTTTTGCATGGCTTCCGCAAGGAAGCGGCCGATCTCGGCGTCGCCATTAGCCGATATCGTACCAACCTGGGCGATCTCGTCATTTTTGGTGATCTTGCGGGCATTGGTCTTCAGCTCAACCACGATGGCTTCGACGGCCTTGTCGATGCCGCGCTTCAGGTCCATCGGGTTCATGCCCGATGCAACCGCCTTGGCGCCTTCGCGAACGATCGCCTGGGCAAGCACGGTCGCGGTGGTGGTGCCGTCGCCGGCGATGTCGTTGGTTTTCGAGGCAACCTCGCGGACCATCTGCGCGCCCATGTTCTCGAACTTGTCCTCAAGCTCGATTTCCTTGGCGACGGTGACGCCGTCCTTAGTGATGCGCGGGGCGCCGAACGACTTGTCGATGACGACGTTGCGGCCCTTGGGGCCGAGGGTCACCTTCACCGCGTCCGCGAGGATGTTGACGCCGCGCAGCAAGCGCTCGCGGGCATCGGAATGAAATTTGACTTCCTTGGCAGCCATTGGATCACTCCTTGTCTGGGCAGTTTTCATTGACTTATTGAGGGTTCTATCGAAGCCCCGGTCAGGCGGCCTTCTTGACCGCCGCAGCATTCTCGATCACGCCCATCACGTCGCTTTCCTTCATGATGAGCAGGTCCTCGCCGTTGAGCTTGATTTCAGTGCCAGACCACTTGCCGAACAGAATGCGATCGCCCGCCTTGACGTCGAGAGGCGTGAGCTTGCCGCTCTCATCTCGCGAACCAGGTCCGACGGCGATGACCTCGCCCTCCTGCGGCTTCTCCTTGGCGGTGTCGGGGATGATGATGCCACCGGCCGTTTTTTCATCGGCCTCGATGCGGCGGACCAGGATACGGTCATGCAATGGACGGAACGCCATATCGTTCTCCTTCTGGACAAACAGATTTTTGAGGTTCCTCCACACCGGACCGGCAATATCGGATCGGTGCGGGGTGCGGCGACCCTCGCGGGCATCGCGCGCATATCGAGCTAGTTCTGCGACTTTTCGGTTTCAAGAGGTTCGGCAGAATTTTTTGGCACTCGCACCAATCGAGTGCTAGTGCCATGAAAACATGTGGCTAATTTGGATTACAGCCGCGCATTCCCGCTTGAATTTTCCCGACGAAGGAACAAGATAGTCCGAGCCTTCGCCGCCGGCGATGGCCTCAAAACAGGAGTCTGACAAAGGAGCTTTTGGAAAGACGGAGGACCACGATGGACCGACACAATCCCAAGCCGATCATTCCTTCTCTTGTTCCCGAAACATCCGACCTCGCGCTCGACCGTTTGTTGTCGCCGGCGCGCCATTTCACCCATCCAGACGACGTCCTTAAGGAGGATACGCTCGACATTCAGGAGAAGCGGGCGATCCTCTCGTCCTGGGCCTCGGATGCCTGCGCGGTGGAATCCGTTCCGACGCTGCGCCGACCGCCGGGAGCCGAGCAGACGATCTCCTTCGATCAGATCGTGGATGCCCTATGCCGGTTGGACGACGCAAACCGCCCGATCCCGGCTGAGAGTGGCCACAGGCACATGTCTGACCGCCTGGACGCCTGATGTCGCAAGTCAAGGAGACGCATATGGTCACTGCGGTCAGCAGGGAATTCCGCCTGCAGATGGAAGGCTAGGGCCTGACCACGGCCGAAATCCACTACCATTTTCCTGACCACCCGAGCCTGCTCCAGCTCTATGTCTGGCAGGAATACGATCTTGCGCCGAACTTCCCGGAGCTGAAAGGCTTTCTCGACTATTGGGAAAGCGAGCTGGACGGCGCGCTGCACTCCGTGCGCGTCGCCCACCACCGGCTGATCAAGCCGTCGGAATGGCGCGCCGTCGACGGGGTCATTGCCATCCAATGAAGCTCATCTCGGGCCGCAGGGCGCCGATCATCCGTGGTTGGCTTGACTTGCGAGGAGCGCGCGCTGCCGGCAGAACCAACCCAGCCCGCCTTGCCGCCCTGAGGAAGGCCTTGTGCGCATCGCGTGCGCTGCGCCATCCGTCCAGCGCGTCACGGCAGGTGCGCGCGGCAGCACGCCAACTCCCTCCGCGCGCCCAATGGGGCCACTGCTGGTCCAGGCATTCCAGTGCCTCGAAGCTGCTGGCGACCTTGCGCGAGGCGGGGGAAAATTCCAGGGTAACAGGTTCGGGAAAACGAACGTCGTTCATCACTTCCTCCGTTTTTGATGTCTTTTGCCAGCAAGCAATCGCCCTGCTCGTAACGCCAAGACGTGGAGCTCTTGCCGCATCGGAGCGCTCAATCGTCCTCGTCGGCATCAAGGAGGTCGATCAGTTCGGCAACGCGCGTGCCCGGCAGCGGCCGTCCTTCGCCCATCAGCGCCTCGTCGCCGTTGAGCCAGCCCCAGGCCTCACTGAGTTCCTCGAACGAGGCGCCGGTGGACAGGATATCGGCGATGAGCGTTTCGTCGATCGGCCCAAGGACCGAGACAACGTCCTTACGTGTCATTACTCATCGTTTCCTCCGTCCATGCCCGGAAACGGACGCCACCACGGGCTTCTCGATGACGACGCCATCAGGGTCAAGGGCGTATGGCTAGCTGCTACAGGACATCGCATCCATGGGCTGGTCGCCCGGTCCCGATCCGCATCGGCAGGAAGCCTATCTGGCGGGGGCAATTTCTTCCTTGCCAACTCGCATCCCCAGCCAGCGCTCCAAGGACTGGCGCTTCGTCGTGGTTTCAGATGATCAGAGAGATCAGAGACCATGTCGCTCTCCGCTGTACTGATCCTTTTCGCGATCGACCGGATGCTGCGGCGGTACGGAGACCGCCGCTGCGAATTTCAGGCATCAGTTTCCAAAGAGTGGTCCGCGCCGATCTTCGGCCCTGTCATCCATGACGGCGCCACGGGGACATCCTCGATAACCCCGACCCTGCGAGCCCAAGTCGTAAAGGTTTTGTGGGCCGCCTCGACAGACTTCCCGCCGTCGTAGGCGGAACAGCACGTTTCAGATGCCGCGGCGTGAAGAAGGCCACGTCTTTCGACCGCCCATTCCTCAAGGAACTCTATGGCATCCATAACACAGTCGATCCTTCGGAGAACGAAGCCGTCGTCCCTCACAAAAATCGGCTGCTTGAACGTTCCACTTTCCATAGCAACCTCCTTCTGGCCGTGGAGCGCATACGAGACCCACTCAGCGGGAATAGCCGTGCAAGGACACGCACAATTTCGCTGTGACGCGATGGGGTCACAGAAAAAATATTGGAAGTGCCTCTTGTGAGTTCAAGAGAGTGGCACACCGGGTTTCCACCCTTCCGCGGCGGTTTGACTGGCTTCCGATTCAATGACCCTCCGTCCGAAGAAATCCGCAGTGCCGGCTAGCCGCGCCCAATTCATTTTCCTTTGGCTCGCAGCTTGCCGCCCTGAACCGAGGGTGGGAGGATCTGGTCTGGGCTTCCTGTCACGAAGACAATGACCATGCCCTTGCCGCGCCACAGTTCCGATGCGATCTGCGTGGCGTTCTGCATCATTGTATCCCTCCCCGATTGGCGAAGGACGGCGGCGGCTCAATCCGCCGCCGCCCCAACTGCCTCAGTGCTTGATTTCGATGCGCTTCGCCTGGGACTGCGCTTTCGCGGTCTTCGGCAGCGTGACCGTCAGCACACCGTTCTTGAAGCGGGCGTCTATCTTGTCCTCCTCGACCTCGTAGCCGAGGCGGATACGGCGCTCGAAGCGGCCGTAGTAGCGCTCCGAGAACTGCCTGTCCTTATCTTCCATCTCCGAGCGCTTCTCGCCCTTCAGCGTCAGCACGCCATCGTCGAGCAGGACCTCGATGTCCTTCTCCTCCAGACCGGGTACTTCGGCGGTCACCTTGACCGCCTTCTCGCCATCGGAAATCTCGACGCTCGGCCAGCCGCCGCCGAAGGAAGAAGCCCTGCTAAAGCCGGCAGGCTGGAATCAAAGCCACGGAACACGTCGTCGAACAATCGATTCACCTCGCGATGCAAGGACAGGAATGGATCGCGATCATTGTCTCGAAAGACGCTCGGAAGCTGGTCGCCATTGCCACGGCTCCACGGAATAAGATCACGGACACTCATATGTCGTCTCCTTCTGTTCGGTCATGGATTACAATACTTTCCGGCGCGCCGGGCCCATCGTCCGGCGCCTTGTCCAGTCGGTCACCGGACAGCGTCAGGCAGCCTGGGTGTCGGCCTCGATCTGCCTCGCCTCGGCTTTCGGCTTTGCCTTGACGCTACCGATTTCGATGCGGCGCGGCTTCATCTCTTCAGGAATCTCGCGCTTGAGATCGATCGTCAGCAGACCGTTCACAAGGCTGGCGTTCACGACCTTGACATGGTCAGCCAGTTCGAACCGTCTACGGAAGGCCCTTTCGGCAATGCCGTGGTGCAGGTATTCGGCATTGTCTTCCGCGGGCTTCTGGCCGGACACCATGAGCATGTTGTGCTCCTGGGTGATGTCCAGCTCATCCTGCGAGAAGCCGGCCACCGCCATGGTGATGCGGTAGTCGTCCTCCCCTTTTTTGGCGATATCGTAGGGAGGCCAGTTGTCGACTGTCTCCACACGGCTCGCGGCTTCGAGCGCGTTCAACATTCGGTCGAAGCCGATGCCCGACCGGAACAGGGGGGTGAAGTCGAAAGTGTTTCTCATAGCCACATCCTCCTTTGAGCAACATGGGTACAAGCTTGCTGTCGGACGCTTTCTTGCATCCGTCCGACAGGCCGGTCCCGAAATGGGCCTCCGGCATTTTACGATTTAGTTAGGCGATTTCGCCATTCAAGGCCTGAAAGGCAGTCTGCCTGCTTAGTCCGCTAGGGAAGATCTTGGCGGAATGCCAGGGCGGAGAGGTATCGATCTTCAAGACTATGCCGCGCCACGGGATTGCGGCGCATTGCGGCTGGCGATGCGGGGCGGCGGCCGAAATGGCCGTCGCCCCGAGATTGCTTATCAGACGTGCAACGGTCTCCCCGTGGTTTTGACTGGCGTCATCGTTCCGTCTTCCACCAGGATGTCCTTCTTCCTAGCGAACCGCACAAGAATGCCGCGCGCGGTCTCTGCGTCGATGTCGCCGGCCAGCGCGGCTTTGCAGGCGCGGATCGCCGCCTTTTGCTCCGGACTGTTGCCACACCAATCCGTGACGAACTGGTAGGCATCGACAACGGAGTTCAACTGCCGCGGAAAACCAAGCCCGACCCAAACGCGAACGGGCTTTTCGAAAGGCTGGGAAAGCATCATTTCCTCCCTCCGAAACAGTCAGGCGGCAACGCCGCCGGTCTGACCCGTCTTCGCGCCGGCCATCCAGGGCATCGCCGTTGTAACATCCTCGAGGATTTTCACCGACCGGGCAAAGCCGGCAAACGCGTCGCGGGCGACTTGCAAAGGCAAGCTGCCGTCGAAGGCGCGGCAGCATGCCCGCTTAGCGGTCTCATAGATCACTCCGCGCCGGTGCGAAGGCCATTCATCGAGGAAATCGAAGGCTTCCTCAAGGCAGGCTATTTCCCGAATGAGACCTTCCGCGGCTCTCACGAACAAAGGGCTTTCGAATGTTCTCTCGCTCATAGAAACCTCCAATTCTTTGAACGATTTCGGGTTGTTGACGATGGTCGCCCCAACGAACGGCGGCGACCTGCGAAAAATATGTGAAGGTCGATTTCCAGCGTCAAGACCGGATGATCACAGTCGCAAAATTTCTGGGAACCTAGCTCTCGATAATGTCGCAAGCGAGTTCGCGGGGGTCTTCGTCGAGCGTGCCGATGAGCGCCGACGACTCGCCAAGCGTATCTGCCGGTAGGTAGTTCATTCCATTAACGAAAGAGCCAAGAACAAATGCCTGGCCTCCAGCCCGCGTTTCACACTGCCTTTTATGCGATTTTCGAAGCACACAAATCGGACACGGATAGGCAGGTTCCCGTGTTTTCGACGCGGTTGACGTCGTTAGCCCTCACCCCTTTCAGCGGCTCCGGCCGAGCATTATTAAAGGCTGCGAGGGGCCGCAACGGAACGTCCGTTTTTCCAGATGATCGGCAAAGAAGCGACCTTGCATCCGCCCTATGCGCCCGGCTTGTCCGAGACTGTAGAGGTGCGCTAGCGTCGGCTAGGAAAGCGATACTACGCGACTAGCCGCTGCAGCACCGCTGCATGCCTATTCCGCTGCTATTCTGACTCCGGACTTATTAACGAGCAGAACCGCGATTTCATCAACAGCCTGCGCCGCCCGTTTCAGGATCAGTTCGGAGCGCAGCACGCCATCTGTGAAGTCCTTGTCGGTCGCGTAGACGGCTGTGGGCAGCGCGAAAGCCTCGAAGAAACCGAAAAGCGGCCTGAGCTGATGCTCTACGATCAAGGAATGGCGCTCGCCGCCTCCGGTGGCGGTGAGAACCACCGGCTTGCCTCTCAGCGCCGACGGATCGATCAGGTCGAAGAAATGTTTGAACAGCCCGGTATAGCTGCCCTTGTAGGTCGGGGAGCCTACGACGAGCACGTCCGCGGCAATGACGTCTGAAAGTATCGCCTGCGCCCGCGCGTCGAGGTCACGCGCCCATTTGGCGGTGCCCAACGACGGACCGACATCATCGATGTCATAGGTTCTGGAAGAGAGGCGGTGGCGGGTGGCGATGTCCTGCACGATGAGGTCGACGAAAGCGCGCGTCTTCGACGGGCGGGTGATATTGCCGGAAAAACCGACGATTGCTGGATTTGACATTGGGGCGGACTCCGGGGTGGCTCCTGGATTGATCTGTAGGCGGCTCGGCGGGGCCGCCGCTTGGGGAAACTTGGTCGACGCCGACGGGCTCGACGGAACGGCGCGATTCAGCTCCAGGCGTGCAGCGGCGGCTTCTCGCCGTTGAGGAAATACTTGCCGAGGATCGAATATTTCCACCGCACCGGATCATGCAGCGTGTGGGTGCGGGCATTGCGCCAGTGCCGGTCGAGATTGTGCTCGGCAAGCGTCGAGCGCGTTCCGGCAAGCTCGAACAGCTTGTTCGTCGCCGCAATCGCGATCTCGGTCGACAGGATCTTCGCCTCCGCCGTGACGACCTGGGCGTGCGCCACCGTCTCGGCGGTCGGCTCGGCGACGGCTGTGTCGATGGCGTGGCCGGCCTTTTCCAGCAGCGCCTGCGCGGCGTGCAGGCGAAGCGTCAGATCACCGATGGCCTGGATGGTGTAGGGATCGTCCCAGGCATTGTCGACGCCACTGTCGATCCAGGCACGGCTCTTGGTCCGGATGAACTGGACCGTCTCGTCGATCGCCGCCTGCGCGATGCCGGTGTCGACCGCGACCTGGATGATCTGGAAGATGGCGCCGTCGGCGGTCGGCTTGTCATAGCCCTTGTAGCCGGGCACGAGATGCGTCTTCGGCACCTTGACGTTGTCGATGATGACCGTGCCCGACAGCGTCGTGCGCTGTCCGAAGCTCGACCAGTCGTCGATCACCGTCAGGCCCGGCGCGCCGCGGTCGGCGATCGCGTACCAGGCGCGGCCCTCATCGTCGAGCGCCACGATCGGCACCAGATGCGCCAGAAGCGCTCCGGACGAATAGAACTTCTGGCCATTGACGACGACGTGGTCGCCGGCGTCGGTGAAGCGTGTCTCGAAATCGGCGGCGCGCTTGGAGCCGAATTCCGAGAAGGCGTTGCCGAACCGCGTGCCTTTCAGCACTTCGGAAAAGAGCACTGCCTGCTGGTCCTTGTCGGAGACGGTGCGGATGGCGGCGACGACGCCGAGATGGTTCTGCGCGATCTGTCCGATCGAGGAGTCGGCCGCCGAGATGATCTCGATCACCTTGGCTAGCGTCGCGTAGGACACTTCCGGGCCGCCGAACGCCTTCGGCACGTTGATCGACCACAGGCCGCTCTGCGAGAACTGATCGAGCTCGGCCACGGGCCAGACCCGGTCGCGGTCGCGCCGGGAGGAGTCCTTGACGAATTCGGCGGCGAGCCTCTGGGCGATCGCGATCGCCTCGGCGTCGTCCTTGATGATGTGCGCCGGCTCGGCTGGCCGCGCGACGGGCGGCACGGCGGCCGCGGCCTTGTCGGTCTTGACGTTGGACACAGTCATTTCATTCTCCTTCGGATTTCGGTTCAGGCGACGGCATGAAGATGGACGGGCGGCGCGGCGGGCGAAGCCTGCTGGCCGAGATAGAAGGCGCGCACGTCCTCGCGCTGGCGCAGCTCCGCCGCCGGTCCGGACAGGACGGAAACCCCGTTCTCGAGCACGGTGGCGTGGTCGGCATATTTGAGTGCGACGGCCGAGTTCTGCTCGGCGACCAGGATCGACAGGCCGGCCTCCCGGTTGAGCTTCCTCAGCGCCAGGAAGATGTCCTGGACGACCAGCGGCGCGAGCCCCATGGACGGCTCGTCGAGGACCAGCAGGCGGGGGCGCGACATCAGCGCCCGGCCGATGGCCGTCATCTGCTGCTCGCCGCCCGAGGTCAGCCCGGCAAGCGTGCGGCGCTTCTCGGCCAGCCGCGGGAAGAAGCCGTAGATCCGTTCGAGGTCCTGGTTGATCTCGGCGCGCCGGCCGCTGCGGCCGATGCCGCCGGAGACCAAATTCTCCTCGACGGTCAGGCTCTTGAAGCAGTGGCGCCCCTCCAGCACCTGGACGAGCCCGGCGCGCACGAGGTCGCCAGGCTTGCGGCGGGTGACGTCGCTTCCTTCGAAGCGGATCGCGCCGGCGTTGATCTGGCCGCGCTCGGCGGGCAGGAGGTTGGAGACCGCCTTCAGCGTCGTGCTCTTGCCGGCGCCGTTGGCACCGAGCAGCGCCAGGATCTCGCCGCGCCTGAGCTCGAAGCTGACGCCGTGCAGCGCGGTGATGGCGTGGTTGTAGGTGGCGTGGATTGTGTCCACGACAAGGATGACGTCATTGCCTGGCATCGCGTCTTTCCAGGTTGTTGCAAATGAGGTGACCGGGCGCCGGAACCTGGTCCGGCGCCCGCTCGAGTGGATCAGTTGGTAGCGGCTACCGCGTCGGCATCGGTGGCGGTGCGCAGCTTGATGCCCTTTTCCGCCGCGTAGGCCTCGGCCGACTTTTCGATGATCGGCCGCAGCAGCGCCCAGTCGGGGGCGATCCAGTCGGAGACGACGTTCCACTTCTTGCCGTCCCACTGCTGGAAGGTCACGTAGCCTTCGCCTTCGTGATTGTCCCAGCTGACATTGATGGAGTGGAACAGGTCCTTGGCGCCGAGCGCCTCGACCTTGGCCGGATCGAGCTTGAGGTGCTCGAAGCCCCAGCGGACCTCGTCACCGGTCAGCGTGCGATGGCCGAACTTCTCCTGGGCGATGCGAATGGCTTCGACATTGAGGATGCCGTTGACGATGCCGAGGTTGTGGTAGACCGAGCCGATGCGCGACTTGTCCTCGAGGTTGCCCTTGCCGGCGTCGTAGACGGTCTTCACGATCTCCTTGACCACCGGATAGCTGTTGCCGGAGGCCTGCGTGGTGATGGCGGTGTAGCCCTTGGCGGCGTCGCCGGCGGGGATGACGTCTTCTTCCGAGTTCGACCAGACGTTGCCGATGATGTGGTCGACGGGATAGCCGACCTTCACCGCCGTCTTCAGCGCCACCGGGTTCATCACGCCCCAGCCGCGCAGGACGACGAAGTCCGGCTTGGCGCGGCGGATCGTCAGCCATTGCGACTGCTGCTCGTTGCCGGGATGTGGCACCTCGATCTGCTGCACGGTGAAGCCGTATTTCTGCGCCAGCAGCTCATAGATCGGGATCGTCTCCTTGCCATAGGGCGAGCCGTGATAGAGCACGACGATCTTCTTGCCCTTCAGCTTGTCGATGCCGCCTTCCTTGGAGGCGATGTAGTTCACGATGCCGGACGTCTCGCTGTAGGGATTGAGCAGCAGCGGGAAGACGTAAGGGAACACACGCCCGTCGGTGGAGTCGGTGCGACCGTGGTTGACCGTGATCAGCGGCACCTTGTCCGAAGTGATGCGGTCGATCATGGCGTAGGCGATGCCGACCGAGAGCGGGTTCCACGCAGCGGCGCCGGCGTGGCTCTTCTGCCGCTCGTAGCACTCGACGCCGCGCTCGACCTCATATTGGGTCTCGCACTCGTCCCAGGTCAGCTTGACGCCGTTGACGCCACCATCGCGGGTGTTGATGAGGTTGAGATAGTCGATGAAGCCGCCGAAGAAGCCGGTGCCGCCGGCCGCATAGGGCCCGACGCGATAGCTCTGCAGCGGGAAATACTGCTCGTCGGCGTGGGCGGCCGGCAAGGCCACCGACACGGCCAGCGCCGCCGACAGCGCGACTGCCTTTACTGTGGTTAGGAAGGTCATGGTTGAGGTACTCCCGGTTTGGCCTTGTTCGGCCTTGGTTCATTTTCCGATGTCTGGTTGGTCGGGGCCGCTGCCCCGAGCCGGCTAGCTCGATTGCCAGGCGAGCAGGAGCCGTCTTCGGACCCTGTCCCACAGGGCGACCAGCCCATCGGGTTCCAGGATCAGAAAGAGGATGATCAGGGCGCCGAGCACGATGCGCTGGCTCATGTCGAGCACGCCTGAATCGAACACGTCGCCGAGCAGGAAATTGCCGAGGCGCGACAGCGCCAGCGGAAAGACCACGATGAGCGCCGCTCCGAGGAACGCGCCGCGTATCGAAGCGAGGCCGCCGATGATGATGATGAACAGTATCTGGAACGAGCGGTCGAGATTGAAGCCGGCCGGCTCGACGGTCCTGAGATAGGCGAAGGCCCAGATGACGCCGGCGACGCCGATGATGAAGGACGAGATGGCGAAGGCGAGCAGCTTCGTCTTCAGCACCGGTATGCCGATGATGCGTGCCGCCGTCTCGTTGTCGCGGATGGCGATGAAATTGCGCCCCGTCTGCGACTCGACCAGCCTGTAGGCGAGGAAGGTCAAGATGACGACGACGGTGAGCGCGAAGAGATAGCGACCGACCGCGCCCTCGAACTCGAAGCCGGCGATGAAAAGCCTGGGCGCGTCGATGACGCCCGAGGCCGAGTCGTTGGAGAACCAGCTGAACTTGGTCAGCGCCCATTGTACGAAGAACTGCGCGGCGAGCGTCGAGACAGCCAGGTAGAAGCCCCTGAGCCGCAGGCTTGGCAAGCCGAAGACGATGCCGATGGCGGCGGCGACGAGGCCGGAGAGGATGATGCTGGCGACGAGCGGCAGGCCTTCGATGCGCAGATTGAAATTATAGGCCGCGAAAGCGCCTGCCGCCATGAAGGCAGCGCTGCCGAGCGACACCTGGCCGGCATAGCCGGTGAGGAGGTTCAGCCCGACGCCCGCCAGGCTGAGCGCCAGGAACGGCAGCAGGATCGCCTCGAACAGATAGGAGCCGCCGATGAGCGGCACGACCGTGTAGGCGAAGGCGACGAGGATCAGCGGTGCCAGCCATTTCGGCAGGCCTGCGCCCCTGGACAATTCGGCTGCGGGCAATTCGGTTGCGATCGCGCTCATGGTCAGACCCTTTCGACAAGCTTCTGGCCGAACAGGCCGGAGGGACGGATGAGCAGGAAGACGAGCGCGACGACATAGGCGAACCAGCTTTCGATGCCGCCGCCGAAATAGTCGCCGATATAGACCTCGGCGAGCTTCTCGCTGGCGCCGATCAAGAGCCCGCCGACGATGGCGCCGACGATGGAATCGAAGCCGCCGAGCACCAGCACGGGAAGCGCCTTCAGCACCACCAGCGACAGCGAGAACTGGACACCGAGACGGGCGCCCCACAGCAGCCCGGCCACCAGGGCGACAAGGCCGGCCGCGGCCCACACACTCGCCCAGATCAGTGGCAGCCTGAGGCCGACGGCAAGTGCCGCGAACTGGTCGTCGGCGACGGCGCGGAAGCTTAAGCCGATGCGGGTGTAGCGGAAGAACAGCGACAAGAGCAGCACCATGGCGGCGGCCACGGCGGCGGCGAAGATGTCGAACTGGCTGATCAGCACGCCGCCGACTTCCAGCGGCACATCCTCGATGCCGAGATCGAGTCCGTGCACCTGCGTGCCCCAGATGAGCTGCGCGGCGCCCTCGATGATGTAGGAGAGACCGAGCGTGGCCATGAACAGCGTGATCGGCGGCTTGTTGGTGAGCGGCCTCAGCACCGCGCGCTCGATGCCGATGCCGAGCGCCACCATGATGGCGAAGGTCACAGCCAGCGCCAGCGCGAACGGCACGCCACGCTCGACCAGGCTGACGAAGGTCAGAGCCGCGAAGAGCAGCAGCGCCCCTTGCGCGAAGTTCAGCACGCCGGAAGTCTTGTAGATCAGCACGAAGCCGATCGCGACCAGCGAGTACATGACACCGGAGAGCAGCCCCCCAGTCAGCACCTCAAGGAAGAACTGGTAGTCGAAATCGCCGATCATGTGCCTGGCCCATCCTCATTGTCGGAGGCGACGCCGAGATAGGCATCGATGACGCGCTGATCGTTCCTAATCTCGTCGGGTATGCCGTCGGCGATCTTGCGACCGTAGTCGAGCACGGCGATGCGGTCCGAAAGGCCCATGACGACGCCGACATCGTGCTCGATCAGCACCACCGTGGTGGCGAAGCGGTCGCGCGCGGCGCGCACATAGGCCGCCATCTCGCTCTTCTCGCCAGCCGTCATGCCGGCCATCGGCTCGTCGAGCAGCAACAGGCGCGGCTCTGCGACCAGCGCGCGGGCGAGTTCGACCCGCTTCTGCAGCCCGTAGGGCAAGGTGCCGGCAAGCCGGTCGCGCACCGCGGTCAGATGCAGGAATTCGAGGATCTGGTCGGCGCGGCCCCGCTGCTCGGCCTGCTCACGGCGCGAGCGGCCAAGCCCGAGGATCTGGTCGGCGAAGTTGGACCTGGCTTTGTAGGCAAGACCCGACGCGACATTGTCGAGGACGTTGAGACCCTTGAACAAAGCGAGGTTCTGAAACGTCCTGGCGACACCCAGACGCGCCAGCCGCTGCGTCGGAACCTGGGAGTAGCGCCTGCCATCGAGGGCGACGTGGCCGCGATCCGGCTGGTAGACACCGCTGATCACATTGATCAGCGAACTCTTGCCGGCGCCGTTCGGCCCGATGATCGCCCGTATCTCGCCAAGGCGGACCGACAGCTCCACATCCGCCAGCGCGACAACGCCGCCGAACGACAGGCCGATGCCTTCCAGCGCAAGCAGCACCGCGGAAGAGTCGGCAGCGGTCGGCGGCGGCTCGTCCCTCTCAATTGG
>NZ_RZSG01000219.1:0-8074 GCF_003997725.1 Mesorhizobium sp. M4A.F.Ca.ET.050.02.1.1 | reverse complement strand
GTCCTCCACCATCCAACTCAACAGTTCGCCGAACGAATGCCCCGCTTGTGCGGCGATTTCAGGCACCAGAGACGTCGGCGTCATGCCCGGCTGGGTGTTGATCTCGAGCCAGACAACCTCGCCGTTTTCGGAGTGACGGTCGTCGTAACGGAAGTCCGACCGGGAAACGCCCCGGCAACCGATAGCTTGGTGAGCCTTAAGCGCTAGTGTCTGTATTTTTTGGTAAATATTCGGTGAAATTTTAGCAGGGGTTTCGTGTTTTGATCCGCCCGCCACGTATTTCGAATCGTAATCGTAGAAGGAATGGCCGGTCGGAATGATCTCGCAGACGCCGAGCGCCACATCGCCCATCACCGCGCAGGTCAGCTCACGCCATGGATGTAGCGCTCGACCATGACGGTGTCGCCATATTTCCATTCGGACGAGCCGATGACCTGCGGCGGATGCGACTGCCCTTCATGCACGATGACGACGCCGAAGCTCGATCCTTCGTTGACCGGCTTGACCACGTAGGGCGGCTTCATCGGATGCTTGTTCTGGATGGCGAAGCGGTTGGCCACCTTCGATTCCGCCACCAGGATGCCGGCTGCCTTGGCGACTTTCTTGGCCTGCTCCTTGTTCATGGCCAGCGCCGAGGCAAGCACGCCGGAATGCGTGTAGGGGATTTCGAGATATTCGAGGACACCCTGAATGGTGCCGTCCTCACCGAACGGACCGTGCAGCGCATTGAAGGCAACGTCAGGCTTGAGCGCGACAAGCACGGAGCCGACATCGCGCGCAACGTCGACCCGGGTGACGCGATAGCCTTCATTCTCGAGCGCATCCGCACATGCCTTCCCCGAGGACAGGGACACGGGCCGCTCCGACGAAAAACCACCGAGCAGGACGGCCACATGCTTGTTCTTCATCTCCCGTCATCCCCTCTCACGGCGGGCCGCGACTGACATTTCCACACCAGCATTCCCGCACGGTGAGTCCGAGTCTTCCGGCAGGTTGCCCCCCAGACGGAAAACGCGACCGACGCGTCGAACGACTCAAATCAGGAAACGCTTGAGGCCAGAGAATCAGAGAGTTGATTCGCTGGCAAGTCCTTAAGATTCCGAGAGATTCACTTTCCGCGAAAACAGTTGCGAAAAGTGTGTCGTAGAGTCTTTGGGGCAACGGTCCCTGGGCCGTTACGGATCGCCGAAGTTCATGTATTACTTGAACTTCGCCACACCCTGGAGGTGCGCTGAGTTCCAGCTCAGGCCGGCATCGCCTGAGCGCCGGCACGCCTTAGAGGAGTTGCCCCAGGAATTCCTGAACCGCATGGCCGGACCGGAAATCGCCGAGGCGCTTGATTTCCCAATGCAGCCGGACGCCCGAATTCTCGAGCACCCGCGCGCGCACGGTCTCGCCGAGATATTCGAGGTCGTAGCCGGTCGCGGTGCCGGTGTTGATCATGAAATTGCAATGCATCGGCGACATCTGCGCGCCGCCGATCATCAAGCCACGGCAGCCGGCCTTGTCGATCTCCTTCCAGGCCGAGGTGCCCTCCGGATTCTTGAACGTCGAGCCGCCGGTCTTCTCGCGGATCGGCTGCACCGTCTCGCGATGGTTCTGCACCGCGTCCATCGCCGCCTTGATCGTCGCCTGGTCTTCCGGATGCCCCTCGAACAGCGCCGAGGTGAAGATCAGCCCCGAAGGTGCCGCCGAATGCCGATAGGCATAGCCCATGTCGGCATTGCTGAGCGTGTGAAGATTGCCCTTGCGGTCGAGCGCCCGCACCTCGACGACGCGTTCGCGCGTCTCGACGCCATTGGCACCGGCGTTCATCCTCAGTGCACCGCCGACGGCGCCGGGAATGCCGTGGTAGAAATGGAAGCCGCCGATCCCCGCCTCGTAGGCGACGGCCGCGAGGCGCTTGTCGGGCGTTGCGGCGCCGGCCCTGATTGTGGTCGGCGAAACGACTTCCGCCTCGCCAAAGCCCTTGGCCGAAAGCCGGATGACGAAACCTGGAATGCCGCCGTCGCGCACCAGGAGGTTCGAGCCGACGCCGACGACGGTCAGCGGGATTTCCTCCGGCACGGCGCGTAGGAAGGCGGCGAGGTCCTCCTCGTCAGCCGGCTGGAACAGCGCGTCCGCCAGGCCGCCGGCGCGAAACCAGGTGATCTTGTCCATCTCGGCGTTGGGCGTGACGCGGCCGCGCAGGCCGGCCAGCCGGTCGCCAAGCTTTTCGATCAGGGCCTGGCCGCGCATCATGAGGCCGTCCCGCCGAGTTCCTTGGGCAAAGCATAGGCCCATTGCGTGATGTTGCCGGCGCCGAGGAAGACGACGAAGTCGCCCGGCTTGGCCAGTTCGCGGATGATCGGCGCGATCGCCGCCGGGCCCTCAATATTGCGCGCGTCGCGATGACCGCCGGCGCGGATGCGCGACACCAGCGCATCCGAAGTGACGCCTTCGATCGGCTCTTCGCCTGCCGCATAGACCGGCGCCACCATCACTGTGTCGGCGTCGTTGAAGCAGACCGAGAACTCGTTGAACAGATCGTGCAGCCGGGTGTAGCGATGCGGCTGCGCAATAGCGATGACGCGGCCTTTGGTGGCGCTGCGCGCGGCCTTCAGCACCGCCGTGATCTCGACCGGATGGTGGCCGTAATCGTCGAAGATCTCGACGCCGTTCCACGAGCCGGTATGAGTGAAGCGCCGCTTGACGCCGGCGAAGGACGACAGGCCCTTCTTGATCGCCTCGGCGGTGAGGCCAAGCTCATGCGCGACCGCGATCGCGGCGGTCGCGTTGGAGACGTTGTGGCGGCCGGGCATCGGCAGACGCAGATCGGCAATCGTCGTCTGGCCTCCCGTCTTGCGGTCGCGGATGACGACGTCGAACTCGGAGGCGGCACCATCCATGCGGTGATTGGTGAAGCGCACGTCGGCCTGCGCGTTCTCGCCATAGGTGATGACGCGCCGGTCCTCGATGCGGCCGACCAGCGCCTGCACCTCGGGATGATCGGTGCACATCACGCCGAAGCCGTAGAACGGCACGTTCTCGACGAACTGGCGAAACGCCTCGCGCACCTTGTCGAAGCTGCCGTAATGGTCGAGATGCTCGGGATCGATGTTGGTGACGACGGCGATGTCGGCCGGCAGCTTCAGGAAGGTGCCGTCGCTCTCGTCGGCCTCGACCACCATCCATTCACCGTCGCCCATGCGGGCGTTGGTGCCATAGGCGTTGATGATACCGCCATTGATCACGGTCGGGTCGAGCCCGCCCGCTTCGAGCAGTGTCGCCACCATCGAGGTGGTCGTCGTCTTGCCGTGCGTGCCGCCGATCGCAACCGCCTGGCGGAAGCGCATCAGTTCGGCCAGCATCTCGGCGCGGCGCACGACAGGCAGCAGCTTCTCGCGCGCGGCCTTGAGCTCGGGGTTGGATTTCTTGATCGCGGTCGAGACGACAACCACCTCGGCATCGCCAAGGTTTTCCGCCTTGTGGCCGACGAAACACTCGATGCCCTTGTCGCGCAGCCGCTGCACATTGGCGCCGTCGGCCTGGTCGGAGCCCTGCACCTTGTAGCCGAGATTGTGCAGCACCTCGGCAATGCCGCTCATACCGATGCCGCCGATGCCGATGAAATGCACAAGGCCGATCGTCTGCGGCATCTTCATGCTTGCGTCCCCTTCCTGAAGTCCGAAACGGTTTTTTTCGACGCAATAGCCTCTGTCAGATCGGCGAGCAACCGCGCCGCGTTCGGTTTTCCGGCCGACTGGGCGGCCGCGGCCATGGCCGACAGCCGATCCGGGTCCTGAATCAGCCCGGCGACCAGCGTGGCGATGCGCTCAGGGGAAAGCGTGGATTGCGGATGCACCTCCGCCCCACCGGCCGCCGCAAGGGCGGCCGCATTCGCCGCCTGGTCGTGGTCGAGCGCGTGCGGATAGGGCACCAGCAGCGCCGGCCGGCCGATGACGGCGATCTCCGACACGGTCGAGGCGCCGGAGCGCGACATCACCAGGTGCGACGCCGCCATCCGCGCCGCCATGTCGGTGAAGAACGGCGACACCTGCGCCTCGACGCCCAGCGACGCATAGGCCGCCTTGACCCGCGCCACGTCCTCGGCGCGCGCCTGCTGCGTGATCATCAGCCGCTTGCGCTCGGCCTCCGGCAGAAGCCCGATTGCCGCGGGCACGGCGTCGGAGAAGAACTGCGCGCCCTGGCTCCCGCCGAACACCAGGAAGCGGAATGGCTCATCGCCGGTCGAAGCCACATAAGGCGTCTTTGCCGCCTCCAGGATCTGCGGCCTGACCGGATTGCCGGTGGTCACCGTCTTGGCGCCGGCAGCACTTTCGTCCTCCGGCAGGAAACCGCCGGCGATGGCGTCGACGCGGCCGGCCAGCGCCCTGTTGGCGCGGCCCATCACCGCGTTCTGCTCATGGATCAGCGACGGCACCCTGCGCCGTGTCGCGGCATAAAGCGGCGGCAATGTCGGATAACCGCCAAAGCCGACGACGGCTTCCGGCTTGATCCTGGCGATGATCTTCGAGGCCTGCCGCACACCGCGCCAGATCGTCCAGAAGGCCGACAGCACCGCCAGCGGATTCTTCGAGCCAAGCGTCGCCGACTGGATCGGATGGATGTTGACAGCCGGGAACTGGCCGGAATAGCGCTCGGCGCGATGGTCGGTGGCCAGATGCACCTTCCAGCCGCGCTCATTGAGCTCATGTGCCAGCGCTTCGGCCGGGAAGAGATGTCCGCCCGTGCCGCCCGCCGCCAGAAGGATCACACCCCGCGACATATCACTCCGCCGGCATGGCGCGCTGCGGGAAGGAAAAACCCATCTGCTTGCGCTTCTCGGGCCGCCTGCGCGTCAAGGCCAGCACCATGCCCATCGAGATGGCGATGGCGATCTGCGAGGAGCCGCCATAGGAGATGAACGGCAGCGTCATGCCCTTGGCCGGCATCAGTTGCAGGTTGACGCACATGTTGATGGCCGACTGCAGGCCAAACACCGTGACCAGACCGCCAACGGCATAGCGCGCGAAGTCGTCGTGTTCCTTGAGCGCGGTGTTGAGGCCGCGCAGCACGATGAAGGCGAAGATCGACATAATGAAGAAGCACATCACCAGCCCGAACTCCTCGCCGGCGACCGAGAAGACGAAGTCGGCATGACTGTCGGGGATGACCCGCTTGACCGTGCCCTCGCCCGGGCCGACGCCGAACCAGTGGCCATTGATCAACGCCTCGCGCCCCATGTCGACCTGGAAGGTGTCGCCCTCGCCGGTCAGGAACTTGTCGATGCGGGCGGCGACGTGTGGAAACACGGTATAGGCGGCGAACAGGCCGCTGACGCCGGTGACGCCGAGCGCGATGATCCACAGCCACGGCAGGCCCGCCATGAAGAACATGACCCCCCACGTGCCGGTCACCAGCATGGTCTGGCCAAGGTCGGGCTGGGCGACGAGAAGCGAGACGACCAGAACCAGGAGCAGCAGGGCAAACAGATTGCCGGGAATGTCGGGCTGGCGCTTGTGCTCGGCGAAGAGCCATGCGCAAACGATGACGAAGGCCGGCTTCAGGAACTCCGACGGCTGGATGGAGAGGCCGGCAAGCGATACCCAGCGCCGCGCGCCTTTGACCTCGACGCCGACATAGAGCACCGCCACCATCAGCACCAGCATGGTGCACAGGATCACCAGCGCCATGCGCCGTATCTGCCGCGATTCCAGGAAGGAGACGGCGAGCATCACGCCGAGCGCCGGCACGGTGAAGATGATCTGCCTGGTGGCGAAGTGGAAGCTATCTAGGCCGATGCGTTCGGCCACCGCCGGGCTCGCCGCGAAGGAGAGCACGATGCCCAGACCCATCAGCGACAGGAATGCCGCCAGGAACCAGCGATCGATCGTCCACCACCAGGTGGCTACCGGACTTTTGTCGAGACGGCTTTGCATTAACGTGCCCCTCCGATGGGTTTCACGCCATCTATAGCGCTCGCAGCTTGCCTGAAGGCTTCGCCGCGCACTTCGAAATTCTTGAATTGGTCGAAACTGGCGCAGGCGGGCGACAGCAGCACGACCGCCTCGCCGCCATCGTCATTGGCGGCGTCGCGCGCGGCATGCTCGACAGCCGCCGCCAGCGTACCGGAGATCTCGTAGGGCACCGCCTCGCCCAGCGTCGCCGAGAAGGCGGGTGCCGCCTCGCCGATCAGATAGGCCTTGGCGATGCGCGGGAAGAAGCCGCGCAGCGGCTCGATGCCGCCTTCCTTGGGCAGGCCGCCGGCGATCCAGTAGATGCGGTTGAAGCTGGACAGGGCTGGAGCCGCCGCATCGGCATTGGTCGCCTTGGAATCGTTGACGAAGAGCACATGGCCCTTGCGGCCGACCTGCTCCATGCGATGCGCCAGGCCCGGAAAGCTTTCCAGCCCCGCCTGGATCTCGCCGAGGTCCAGCCCGACCTTGAGACAGGCGGCGACCGCGGCCAGTGCGTTCTGCGCATTGTGCTGGCCGCGTAGCGAGCCGATACCTTCCAGGAAGGCGACACGACTGTAACGGCCATGCACGGCTTCCATCAGGTTGCTGCCATCGGCGAAGTAGCCGTCGGTCAGCGGCAGGCGCTTGGAAATGCGGATGACCGGCCTGCCGGCGCGCTCCAGCCGGTCGGCGATCTGCGCGCACCAGGAATCGTCAACGCCGACGATTGCCGTCTCGCTACCGGCCACCAGCCGCTCCTTGATCGAGGCGTAGTGCGCCATGGTGCCGTGGCGGTCGAGATGATCGGGTGTCAGGTTGAGCAGGATGCCGGCCGTCGGATTGATCGAGGGCGCGAGGTCGATCTGGTAGGAGGAGCATTCGACGACGTAGTGGCGTCGCTCTTCCGGTGGATCGAGCGTCATGATGGCGCGGCCGATATTGCCACCCATCTGCGTGTCGCGCGCCGCCGATTTCAGGATATGCGCGGTCAGCGCCGTGGTCGTTGATTTGCCGTTTGTGCCGGTAATGGCGATGAAGGGAGCCGTCGGCGCCCGCAGGATCCGCTCGCGGCAGAACAGCTCGATATCGCCGATGACCTCGACGCCGGCGCCCCGCGCGAGTTCCACCGTCCAGTGAGGCTTCGGATGTGTCAGCGGCACGCCGGGCGACAGCACGAAGGCGGAGAAGCGCGACCAGTCGGCACCGTGCAGGTCGCCCGTCGCGATCCCGGCGGCGGCGGCCTTGGTGACGCTATCCGGATTGTCGTCCCAGGCAAGGATGTCGGCCCCGCCAGCGATCAGCGCATGCGCGGTCGCGATCCCCGAACCGCCGAGCCCGAAGAGCGAAACGCGCTTGCCTGAAAAGGATGAGGCGGGGATCAAGCGGCGGCCTATCTGAGCTTGAGGGTCGACAGGCCGACCAGCGCCAGGATCACCGCGATGATCCAGAAGCGGATCACCACCTGGCTTTCGGTCCAGCCGAGCTTTTCGAAATGATGATGGATCGGCGCCATCAAGAATACGCGCTTGCCGGTCATCTTGAAGTAGCCGACCTGGATGATGACCGACAGGATCTCGACCACGAACAGGCCGCCGACGATAACCAGCACAATCTCGTGCTTGGTCGCGACCGCGACCGTGCCGATCAGGCCGCCCATCGCCAACGAGCCGGTGTCGCCCATGAAGATGGCGGCCGGCGGCGCGTTGAACCACAGGAAGCCGAGGCCGGCGCCGATCACCGCGCCAAGCACCACCGCCAGTTCGCCGGTGCCGGGAACGAAGTGGATCTGCAGATATTCGGCGAACACGGCGTTGCCGGAAAGATAGGCGATGACGCCGAAGGATGCGGCCGCGATCATGATCGGCACGATCGCCAAGCCGTCGAGGCCGTCGGTCAGGTTCACCGCGTTGCCGGCGCCGACGATGACGAAGCAGGAGAACGGCACGAAGAACCAGCCGAGGTTGATGATAAATTCCTTGGCGAAGGGAAAGGTCAGCGACGAGGAGAACGGCGCCTGACCGTTATGCATGATCACCCAGGCGGCGATGCCGGCGATGACGAATTCGATCGCCAGCCGCGCCTTGCCGGAAAAGCCGAGATGCGACTGTTTGGTCACCTTCAGATAGTCGTCATAG
>NZ_RZSG01000218.1:0-8092 GCF_003997725.1 Mesorhizobium sp. M4A.F.Ca.ET.050.02.1.1 | reverse complement strand
CGCCGGCGACGCGCCGGATCGCTTCCAGCGCATCGGCGGTCCTGAGCGTGATCTCGATCGCCGGCAGGCCGCCGCGGGCGAGCGCGCGGGCAAGCGGTACCGCGTCGGCGACATTGGCGATCTTGAGCACCGGGATGACCGGCTGGCCATTGAGGAGCGACAGGAGCTTCTCGGTCTTGCTGGGCATTCGCTTGCTCTCTCCGGTATCGATCGATTTCAACCGATTAGCAGAAGGGGTATCCCGAGTCCACGAAACGAGGCGTGTCGCGATGTCACGCACCGGCGACGAGTGTCAGCCGCTTTCCCGGAAGGCGGCTGGTCCGCTCCGCCTTGAATCGGCTTTCACCACGGTTTAGTGGCATGGCGATGACAATTTCCACCCGAACCAATTCTGTGCGCGTCGCCGCGCTGTACAAATTTGCCCGGCTCGACGGCTTCGAGGCGCTGCGCGCGCCGCTCGCAGCCTTCTGCTGCGGGCGCGGCATCAAGGGCACGCTGCTGCTTGCACATGAGGGCATCAACGGCACCGTTGCCGGCAGCGAGGCCGACATCGCCGCGCTGATCGACCATCTGAACTTCATCGAAGGCCTGGCCGGCCTCGAGGTCAGATACAGCGCCGCCGCCGAGATGCCGTTCCACCGCATGAAGGTGCGGCTGAAGCGCGAGATCGTCACCATGGGCGTCGAGGACCTCGATCCGGCAAGCAGCGCCGGCACCTATGTCGCGCCGGCCGACTGGAACACGCTGATCTCGGACGAGAACACCATCGTCATCGACACGCGCAATGCCTATGAGGTGTCAATCGGCACCTTCAAGGGCGCGGTCGATCCGGCGACCGCGAGCTTTCGCGAATTCCCGGCCTGGGTCGAGCGGCATCGCGACCAACTCGAAGGGCGCAAGGTGGCGATGTTCTGCACCGGCGGCATACGCTGCGAGAAGGCGACGGCCTATGTGAAATCGCTCGGCTTCGAGGCTGTGTTCCACCTGAAGGGCGGCATCCTCAAATATCTGGAGCAGGTGCCGGCCGAAGCGAGCCTGTGGCAAGGCGAATGCTTCGTCTTCGACGAACGCGTGTCGGTGTCGCATGGCCTTGCCGAGGGCGAGGCGGAGCTCTGCCGCGCCTGCCGGCATCCGCTGACGGTCGAGGACCGGCTGTCGCCGCGCTATGCCCCCGGCATCTCCTGCCCGCATTGCCACGAGGTCCGCTCCGACGAGGATCGCGCCCGCTACGCCGAACGCCAGCGGCAGGTCGAACTGGCCGCCGCGCGAGGCAAGGGTCCGCATATCGGGAGCTAGCGCCCCCTTAGCCGCATCAAAGCGCTGGCCCGTCATTGTAATGTCGACATGCGGGACCTACGTCTGCGACGTCCAAACCTGCTCGTCCATGTTCGGCGCGGGCCAATTCTGGAGGCATTGATGTTCGACCCCAAGAAGCTTCTCGACGATCTGCTCGGCTCGCAGGTTCCCGGCACCAGCGGCACCGTCCGCGACAAGGCCGGCCAGGCCGTGCAGATGGCCAAGGACAATCCGCTCGCCGCCGGCGCGCTGGCCGCGGTTCTGCTTGGAACAGGCACCGGCCGGCAGGTGACGGGCACCGCCATCAAGCTCGGTGGGCTGGCCGCGATCGGCGGTCTCGCCTACAAGGCGTACCAGAATTACAAGGCCGGCAACGCGCCGGCCGAGACGCCGGCCGCCGGCGAGCCGGAACTCTTGCCGCCGCCCAAGGACACCGCCTTCCACCCCTCGCAGGCGCCGCAAGGCGAGGACGAGTTCACCCTGACACTGGTGCGGGCGATGATCTCGGCGGCGAAGGCCGATGGCCATGTCGATGACGAGGAGCGTCAGAAGATTGCCGGCAAGCTGCAACTCGCCGGCATCGGCACCGAGGCGGAACAATTCCTGATGGCGGAACTGGAGAGCCCGCTCGACCTGGATACGCTGGTCGCCGGCGCCCAGACCGACGCGCAGAAGCTCGAACTCTATACGGCCTCGCGCCTTACCATCGATCCCGACACGCGCGCAGAGCGCGGCTATCTCGACCTGCTCGCCGGTCGCCTCGGCCTGCCGGACGCGTTGGTCAACCATGTCGAGGCGACGGTGTCGGCGGCCAAGGTGCCGGTTTCCGAAAAGCCCGGAACCTCGCCCAATCCGCGCTGGTGAGTGCGACAGCCGGCGCCGCGCACGGTAACGTCTCGTTAACCGAGGAAGCGCATCATTCTAAGCAGTCGGACCGGCCTTTCCTCCTCCCAAGCCCGGTTCAGATCAGGGCGGTCGCCAATGACCGCCCTTTTTGTCGGGCCTGATGGCTGACAAGTTGGCTTGCCATCGCCTGCGTCATTTGCGATGCCAAGCTGCAGCGATGACCGGAGGACGCCGATGACTGCCATGACAGAGAAAACCGCCATCGTGACCGGCGCCGGCACGGGCATCGGCAAAAGCGTTGCCACGGCGCTGCTCAAGAACGGCTGGAACACCGTGTTCTGCGGCCGCCGCAAGGCGGTGCTGGAGGAGGCGATTGCCGAGGCCGGCAAGACCGATGCCAAGGCGTTGGCGGTTGCCTGCGATATCAGCAAGGCCGACCAGGTCGACGATCTGTTCGAAACGGTGGTGGAAGCCTTCGGGCGCGTCGACCTGCTCTTCAACAATGCCGGCATGGGCTACAAGTCGACGCCGATCGACGAGATCCCGGTCGAGGTCTGGAACGATATTGTCGGCGTCAACCTCACCGGCTCGTTCCTGTGCGCCCGCGCCGCCTTCGGCGCCATGCGCCGGCAAAAGCCGATGGGTGGCCGCATCATCAATAACGGCTCGGTGTCGGCCTATGCGCCGCGTCCGGGCTCGGTGCCCTACACGGCGACCAAGCACGCCATCACCGGGCTGACCAAGACGCTGGCGCTGGATGGCCGGCCCTACGACATCGCCTGCGGCCAGATAGACATCGGCAATGCGCTGACCGAGATGGCGCAGCCGATGACGGTCGGCGTGCCGCAGGCCAACGGGTCGATCGCCGCCGAGGCGGTGATGGATGTCGAGCGCGTCGCCGACGCGGTCGTCCACATGGCCAGCCTGCCGCTCGACGCCAATGTGCTGTTCATGACGGTGATGGCGACGAAGATGCCGTTCGTCGGGCGCGGGTAGCGCCCGGCCTTCCCGCGAGGGAAGCGAGGTCACTTCTTCAAGAACGCCTCGATCCGCTCCATCGCGCGCAAGATGTTCTCCTCGGAATTGGCGTAGGAGAGCCTGATATAGCCTTCGCCGAGAATGCCGAAATCGGGACCGCCGATCAGCGCCACGCCGGCGTCCTCGAGCAGCGCCGAGGCGAGCTTCTTGGCCTTCCAGCCGGTCTTCGAGACATTGGGGAAGGCATAGAAGGCGCCCTTCGGCGTGATGCAGGAGATGCCCGGCAGCGCGTTCAGCCCCTCGACCACGATCTTCCGGCGGTTGTCGAAGGCGCGCATCATCTTCTCGACGTCGTCCTGCGGGCCGTCGATCGCGGCGATGCCGGCATACTGGCTCGGCGCGTTGACGCAGGACCAGCAGTTGACCGCCAGCTTGCGCACCTTGTCGTAGAGATGGGTGCCCTTGTCGCCGTTCGGCCAGATCGACCAGCCCATGCGCCAGCCGGTCATTGCCCAGGTCTTCGACCAGCCGTTGAGGACGATCAGCCGGTCGCGGATCTGCGGGAAGTTGAGCAGCGAAAAATGCGTCTCGCCGTCATAGGTCATGACGTCGTAGATCTCGTCGGAGAGGATGGCGACATGCGGATGCGCCTCCAGCCCCTTGACCAGCTTCTCGATCTCGGCGCGCGGGGTGACGCCGCCGGTCGGGTTGGCGGGCGAGTTGAGGATCAGCAGCCTGGTCCGCGGGGTGATCAGCGCCAGCGTCTCGTCGGCAGAGAAAGCGAAGCCGTTTTCCTCGCGGATCGGCACCGGCACCGGGGCGGCGCCGGTGAACTCGATCATCGAGCGATAGATCGGAAAGCCGGGATCCGGATACAGGATCTCGGCGCCCGGCTCGCCGAACATCAGGATCGCCGCGAACATGGTCGGCTTGCCGCCGGGCAGGATCATCACGCTCTCCGGCGAGACCTCGACACCGGTGGTGGTCAGCGTGCGGCGCACCACGGCTTCGCGCGTCGCCAGCAGGCCGTTGGCCGGCGTATAGCCATGATGGCCGTCGCGCAGCGCCTTGATCGCCGCCTCGACGATGTGCTGCGGCGTCTTGAAGTCCGGCTGGCCGATGCCGAGATTGACAATGTCGCGGCCCTGATGGGCAAGTGCGGTGGCACGCGCCAGCACCGCGAAGGCATTTTCCTCGCCGAGACGGTCGAAGGCCGCAATCGTGTGGAGCATTTTTCCCGTCCCTGTGGTTCTTACTGTAGGCGAGCGTTTTTGTGAGCGTCCTTCGGCAAAAGTCAAACGGATTGGAGTTTTCGGTGTCGGAAAATCTCAAAGACTGGCAGCCGCGCCCGCGCCCCGAGCGCAAGGTGCTGGAGGGGCGCTATGCCAGGCTCGAACCGCTGAGCGCCGCAAAGCACGGCGACAGCCTCTACGAGGCCTCTTCGGTGTCCGATGTCGGCGGCCGCTTCGCCTGGCTGCCGGACTATCCGCCGGAAACCCGAGCCGCCTTCCAGCCCTGGCTGGACAAGGTCGAGGCCAGTGAGGATCCGCTGTTCTTCGCCGTCATCGACAAGGCGAGCGGCAAGGTCGCCGGGCGGCAGACGCTGATGCGCATCGACCCCGCCTATGGCGTGATCGAGATCGGCAACATCTATTGGGGGCCGCTGATCTCGCGCAAGCCGGCGGCGACCGAAGCCCAGTTCCTGTTCATGAAATACATCTTCGACGATCTCGGCTATCGCCGCTATGAATGGAAATGCAACAATCGCAACGAACCGTCGAAGCGCGCCGCCGAGCGTTTCGGCTTCAAGTTCGAGGGCATTTTCCGCCAGCACCTTGTCGTCAAGGGCGAAAACCGCGATACCGCGTGGTACTCGATCATCGACAAGGAATGGCCGGCGCTGCGCAGAGCCTATGAGGCTTGGCTCGATCCGGCCAATTTCGACAATGAGGGCCGGCAGAAGCGGCGGCTTGAAGACTTCCGCGCCGAGTTCGGCGCGTAGCAGGAGCAGGCAGATGGCGTATAGCCATGACCACGGTTCACATGCACAGGACTCGCACGGCCACAGCCATGGCGCGGGCCATGTGCATGGCTCGACCGACAAGAAGCGGGTGCTGATCGCCGCCTGCCTGACCGCCGGCTTCATGGTCGCGGAGGCGCTCGGCGGCCTGCTGACCGGGTCGCTGGCGCTGCTTGCCGATGCCGGCCACATGCTTGCCGATGCGATCGCGCTCGGGCTCGCGTGGTATGCCTTCCATCTCGCCGGCCGCCCGGCCACGGTTCGCCTGACCTACGGGTTCGGCCGGGTCAAGACGCTGGTCGCCTACACCAACGGCATCGCCATCTTCGCCATTGCGCTGTGGATCGTCTACGAGGCCTGGGGGCGCCTGGTGGCGCCGGCGCCGGTGCTCGGCGGGCCGATGCTGGTGGTCGCGATCGCCGGCCTAATGGTGAATATCCTCTCCTTCTTCGTGCTGCATGGCGGCGATCGCGAGAACCTCAACATGCGCGGCGCCATACTGCATGTGCTGGGCGATCTGCTCGGCTCGGCCGCTGCCATCGCCGCGGCGTTGATCATTCTTGCGACAGGCTGGACGCCGATCGATCCGATCCTGTCGGTACTGGTCTCGCTGCTGATCCTGTCGACGGCTTGGTCGCTGATGCGGGAGGCCGCCCATGTGCTGCTCGAAGGCGTGCCGGCAAGCCTCGACCGCGACGTGATTGCCAAGGACCTGGAGAGCGCGGTCAAGGGCGTGCGCGAGGTGCATCACATGCATGTCTGGTCGCTCGACGGTTCCAGCAACATGGCGACGCTGCACGCCTGCCTGAATGATGGGGTTGATGCCCATATGGCGGTCAGCGCCATCAAGAAGCGGCTCGCCGCCGAGCATGGCATCAGCCATGCTACCGTCGAACCGGAATTCGGGCACTGCGCCGACGATGATGACGATCACGGCCATGATCACGCGCATCATGCGGCGCCGCATCGCGGTCACTATCACTGATGGATCGCGATACGCGCAATGCGGCGCTTGGCGCGTTCTGGGTGCTGCTCCTGTTCGGCATCGCCGCCTATTTCCTGCCGCGGGTGATGCTGGCGGCCGGCAGCGTCTCGACCATCCTGGCCGCAGTCATCGCGGCCGTCTTCATGGTGGCGATTTTTGTCGTGTTCTGGCTGCGTGGCCGCAGCCAGCGTAAGAAGGATCCTTGAGATGCGCGTGTTGATTACGGGCGCGGCCGGCATGGTCGGCCGCAAGCTGATTGCCCGGCTGGCCAGGGACGGGCAACTGCGCGGCCGCAAGATCAGCGCGCTCGACCTACACGATATCGTGGCATCTGAAGGGCCCGCCATGCCAGGGGTCGATGTCTCCATCCGCACTGGCGATCTCGCGGCACCTGGAGCAGCCGCTAGCTTGGTCGCTTCGCGCCCCGATGTGATCTTCCATCTGGCTGGCATTGTGTCGGGCGAGGCGGAAGCCAATTTCGACCTCGGCTACCGCGTCAATCTCGACGGCACGCGCGCGCTGTTCGACGCCGTGCGGCTGGCGGGGTTTTCGCCGCGCCTCGTCTTCACCTCGTCGATCGCGGTATTCGGCGCGCCGTTCCCGGATGTCATCCCGGACGAGTTCCATCCGACGCCGCTGACATCCTACGGCACGCAGAAGCAGATGAGCGAGGCGTTGCTCGCCGACTATACGCGGCGCGGCTTCTTCGACGGCATCGGCATCAGGCTGCCGACCATCTGTGTCAGGCCAGGCAAGCCGAACAAGGCGGCCTCGGGGTTCTTCTCCGGCATCATCCGCGAGCCGCTGAGCGGCCAAGAAGCGATCCTGCCCGTGCCGCGCTCGGTGCTGCATACCCACGCCAGCCCGCGCTCGGCGGTGAATTTCCTGATCCACGCGGCGGAGATCGACGGCGCCGCCGTCGGGCCGCGCCGCAACCTCACCATGCCCGGCGTCGCCGTCACGGTCGGCGAGCAGATCGAGGCGCTGGAGCGGGTCGCCGGTTCGAAGGTGGTGAAGCTGATCCGCGAGCAGCCGGACGAGACGATCTGGGCGATCGTCAAAGGCTGGCCGACACGCTTCGAGGCGCGCCGCTCGAAGGACCTCGGCTTCGCTGCCGAGACGAGTTTCGATGAGATCATCCGCGCGCATATCGAGGATGAACTGGATAACAAAGTAGTGGGCTGATCCGGCGTCAAGCGCCGCCGGTCAGGCTGGCGGACAGCAGCAGCAGTCCAACCAGGAAGATGAAGGCCGCGCCGCCGATCTCAACGATGGAATGGATGCGGTTGCCCATGCGGCCGTCGCCGGCGAAATAGACCGCCCAGTTCTTGGCCGTCACCGCGAGCGTTGCCAGCGCCGAGACGGTGATGGCGGTGCCGATCGACATGGCGAACACCGACAGCAGGCCGCCGAGCCAGAGCCCGTTGAGCAGGGCGAAGCTCAGCACGATCAGCGCGCCGGAGCAGGGGCGGATGCCGACGGCCGCCACCGCCGACCATGCCGTGCGCCAGTCGAAATTGTCGCCCGACAGCAGCGCCGGATCGGGGGCGTGCGAATGGCCGCAGGTCTCGCAGACCTCGCCGGCGGCGTGGTCATGATGGTGATGATCGTGGCCGGCGTGATCATGCGCGCCATGATCGTGATGATGGTGATCGTGTGCGCCGTGGCCATGCGAATGGTGGGCTGCATTATCGTGATCATGGTCGTGAGCATGAAGCGCGTGCGCATGGGCATGTGCAGCGTGCGAGTGCCCCGCGTGGGAATGGCCGGCATGCGAGTGACTGGCATGGGCGGCTGACAGGCTGTAGGCGGGACCGGCGCCGAACAGGCGGCGGATGGCGGGGCCCGCCTTGCGCCAGAGCAGCCAGGCGCCGAACAGGGTGACCAGCACATAGCTCGAGATTTCCAGGAACCACGCCGCATCGGTCATCGACACCGTGGTGCCGCGCAGCACAAAATAGGCAAGC
>NZ_RZSG01000217.1:0-8095 GCF_003997725.1 Mesorhizobium sp. M4A.F.Ca.ET.050.02.1.1 | reverse complement strand
GCCTGGTGTTTCCGCCATTTTCGTACATGGCGCCAAGCATCAGCAAGCGAAACCCGTCGGTCATCAATTCCTCCGAACATCATTCCTGGAACCGGCTTGCCAGGCATAGAACAGCGTCTGTTCCGCGCCCGGCATCCGGCGAAAGCCGTCAAATGGAAGGCGATCGATCATCCGCGACGGGACGGCCTCGATCGCGAAGATCTGGTTGCCGGCCGGCCAGACCAGGCTGGCCACGACTCGCCCGCTTTTGATATCGACCGCATGCAGCCCGCAAACGCATCTGTCCGGTTCGAGCCCCGGTGCATAGGCACGAAAGCGCGGAATGATCCGCGATGTGCCAACGATCGCGAGATTGCCGATCGCGCACATGCCCCTGGTCCAGCCCCGCAGGCGCGCGACGATCTCGATGCTGCCATCCTGTCCGCAGCTTACGACGCTGCCGAATCCGCTGTTGGCAACCCACAAGGCATCGCCGACGAAGCGGGGGGAGTGCGGACGGGTCAAGCCACGCGTCATCGGCAATCGCGTCGCGCCGCTGAAAACGACGCCGCGCCCTTCCACGGCAAATTCGATCTGGCCAGGTCGTGCGCCGACGAGATCGTCCTTGGATGCCGTGAAGCAGCTTTCGGCCAGACTCTTTCCGGCCGCGATGCCATTGAGCTGCAAATGATTGAGGCCAAAATCCGCTCCCGCGTCCCCCTCGATGCATGACGGCCACCATACACGCTGGCTGCCACCGAGCGCCGGGAATGCGACAATGGCGTTTTCACCAACAGCACTGCCATGCAGCTCAGGGCCGATCATCGCCAGATCGTGGAGATATGTGCTGCCGGGCAGGAAGCGGGCACCCGCGGGCATGAGCACGTTTCCGGCAATGCCCTTCGATGTGAGATCCCTGCGTGGCAGAAGCCCGTCCGCAGCCCGCAGCGTGTACAAGACATTCGGATTGCGTGTGCTTGCGACATGGACTTCTCCCCGTGCCGCGTCGAAGGCAATGCCCGACGGGTGCGGCAGCCTGAGGTAGCTCACCTGGGGTGATCCCGAGGCCATCGAGAGCGCCAGCAGGAGATGCTCGTATTCGCGGCTGACCAGCAAGGTGACGCCGGCCTCGGCGAGACTCTGCCACCATGGCCCCGTCACCTCGACTTCAAGCAGACTGCTGTCGATCGCTCCCGCGTCCTGCCACTGCGCCACGACGCTGGCCGGGTCACGCCAGGCTTGATGGTCGGCCTGGAAGGAGTCGTTCCCGTCGCTCAACTTTGCAACCTCATTCGCAGCGCGCCGCGATAGAGCCGCATGGCCGTGCGCCATCCGGTTGTCGAGCGACCGCCGTGTCTAGGGCCGGATGCCATGCCGAAGGGGGTGATCGCGTATCCATGGCGGCGACAGATTATGCAGAATTCGAGATCGATCAGATCGTCATCGCGCTGCAGATCCAGGAGCGCCTCGAAGCGGCGATGGAACAGTTTCGGCGTGCCGTTGATATCGCGCAGCCGCAGCCCGAAAAGCAGCCTCGCCTCGAGATTGTACAACTGCGATCCAAGCGCGCGAAGCCACGCCCGGCCCTGCTTCCGTTCGGCCTTGAGGACGCTGTCCGGCCGGCTTATGCCGGCATCCAGCGCCCGGCGCAGATCAGCTCCCGCCGTACGCGCCGAATTCGTATAGCATAGAAATTCTCCCCGGGCGGCCGCCAGGCCTGTCCTGACCGCGCGGCCCCAGCCCGCATTGTCGGCTCTCAATGTGCGCACATTGGGATAGCGGATTGCCAGCTCCGCACAGAGCGCGGCGCTGTCGTCACGCGATCCATTCTCGACGAGGATAATTTCCCACGGCACCGAAAGGCTGCGGAGAGTTGCATGATATTCCTCTATAACGGTGACGACATGGTCGGCCTGGTTATGGATGGGAAGGATGATCGACACTGTCGGGTTCATGGCAACTCAACAAATGCAGTTCCCGGGCGGCAGACGCAATCTGGTCGGCGCTCAATCCACTGCGTTCCATCAGCCAGGTCGCACTGCCGCCGCGGCCTGCGCCGGGCTGGGTTGCCGCGAGGCGGCGGAAAGGCCTCGCCAATCCGGCTTCCGCGAGAACCTCCGCCACCAAAGAACCCAGTCCTCCCGTCTGCTGGTGCGCCTCGACCGTCAGGACGGCGCTGGCATCGGCCAATGCGGTTCCCAGGTCCGCCAGCGGCGCAGGCGCAAGGCAGGGGAGGGACAACACCGTCGCCTGCACGCCGCCGCTTGCCAGCGTCTCGGCAGCGGTCATAGTTTCCGCAGCCAGAGCACCCGTTGAAATGAGCAGCACGTCGGCGCCTCGACGCATGGTCTGAGCCCGCCCGAGTTCAAATCGACCGCCAGAGATCGCGCCCTGCGGACTGTCCTTGCCCAGCCTGAAATAGACCGGGGACGGCGCCGACCACACGCAGTCCAGCGCCGCGGCGGCCTGAGGTCCATCGACCGGCGCGAGAACCATCATACCAGGCAGCGCACGCATGACGGCAATGTCCTCAAGGCTGTGATGCGTCGAGCCGCCCGTGCCGTAGTCGAAGCCGCCGCCAACACCGACGATGCGGACGGGCAGTTCGTGCGCAACCGGACCGTTGCGGATGAATTCGTAAGGCCGCAGCGTCGCAAAGGTCGCGATCGAATAGCAGAACGGAAGAAATCCGGCTTCCGCCAGACCCGTTGCGATGCCAATCATGTTCTGCTCGGCGACACCGACATTGACGAATCTGTCCGGATAGGCCTGCGCGAAGGGCTCCACGACAGAGAAGCCGAGGTCTGCGGTCAGCAACATGATGCGCGGATCGCGCGCGGCGAGTTCGCAGAGCTTGGCGATGAACTCGCGCCTCACTGCAGCGCCTCGCTCTCCGCCAGGGCGATGGCAAAGTCTTCGTCCGACATCGGCAAATAGTGCCAGCGCACCTGGCGCTCCATGAAACTCACACCGCGCCCCGACACGGTCCGCGCCAGCACCACCAACGGCTCCTGGCGATGCGGACGCAGCGCCTCGCGAACCGCCGCTGGCGCATGTCCATCCACCTCCCGGACCGTCCAGCCGCAACTTGCCCAGTGTTCCGGCATCCGTGCCTGGTTCATGATCTCGGCGGTCGGGCCAAGCGCCTGCTGTCCATTGACGTCGACGACGACAATCAAATTCGTGAGCCGATGATGCCCGGCAAACATCGCCGCTTCCCAGGTCGATCCTTCATTGCATTCCGCATCGGACAGCAGCACATAGGTGCGGCGGTCCTTGCCGAGCAGGCGCGCGGCGAGCGCCGATCCGACGCCGATCGACAGGCCAAGGCCGAGCGAGCCGGTCGAGAAGTCGACGCCTGGGAGGTGATGGGTCGGGTGCACGCCCAGGCGGGAATCATCGGCGCAATAGCTTGCCAGTTCGGCGCGGCTTAGCCATCCGCGCAAGAACAGGGCGGCGTAGAGCGCAAGCGCCGCGTGCCCCTTTCCCATAACGAAACGATCGCGATCCGGATCGTCCGGTGCGTTCAGTCGCATGGCTCCGCCATAAAGTGCTGCGAGAAGATCCACCACGGACAGGGCCGAGCCAATGTGCCCGACATGGGCGCGATGTGATTCTTCAAGGATCAGCTTGCGCAGCGCCCGCGAACTCAGGATTTGCTGGTGAGCGAGCGCCGGATCAGGCTCCATGACAGCCCATGGCGTTCATGCTAGTGGTCGACATCATGCGATTGGCCTCTCGTATGATCCGATACACTAGCGCATTCTTCGCCGATCTTGGAAGGCGGCCTGTACTTCTCCTTTGTTTGGGAATTCTGCTCGCCTGGCTGATGGCGGGTGTTCCATTCATGAGATTCGGCGTCCCGACTGGTCTGTGGGGCGATCGTACTTTCCTGCTGCTTCACGGCAGGCTATTTCTCGACTGGCCGCATATTTTTCGAACGGATGCGGTGGGTTTTCCCGATCGGCTGGATCTGCTCGGCTTTCCTTTCACCGACCTTACCGAACGCGTCGTGCAATTTCTGACCACTCGCCTGACCGGCGACGTGATCGTTGGCGCCAATGTATATTTCGTCATCATCGTCGCGGTGAACTTCGCGGCTGCCTTCTGCGCTCTGCGCAGCTTTCAGATACGGCCCTGGTGGTGCCTCGCGGGCGCTTTCGCTTTTGCGTTCATTCCCTATTTCGCAGAGCGTTCGACCGGGCATGACTATCTCGCCGCCTATTATGCGGCGCCGCTTGCGTTCCTGATCCTGCCTCGCATTGTCATGGCCGTTCGCAATCGGTCGCCGACCGGCATGGTCAAGGATCCGGTCACGCTCGCATGCTGCATGGTTATCGCCACGTCCGGAATCTACTACAGCTTCTTTTCCCTGCTTACCTGGGGGTTTGTCGGGCTGGCCCTGGCCACGCAGGAGCGGGACTGGCGCTATCTGCCGGCCATGGCACTGCCGGCTGGCGTGACGCTGGCCGTGCTGGTGCCAATCCTGGCGTTCTTCGTCGCGGTCACGCCAGGCGACGCTGGCTTCCCAGCAAGAACAGCAGCCGACCAGCCGCTCTATGGTTTTCGTATCTCCGACGTGATCATCGGGCTGGAGCCATTCGGCGTCGCGCGGAATGCACTGCGTGATTACATGGCCATCCGCGGCAAGACCGAGGGGACGGACGCCTGGCCTGGCCCCGTCCTGTCCGCTTTCGCATTGCTGGCCGCCCTGTTTGGTTCATTGCTGTTGCGAAGGCGCGGTCCTGGTGTCCGGCCGGCCTACGGAGGCCTGACGCCGACATTGAACGCATATCTCGTCTTCTGCATGATCTATTGTGCGCCCTTCGGTCTGGGATTGATCTTCAATCTGTTGATGAGGCCGGAGATCCGCGCACAGAATCGCATCGCGCCGTTCTTTGCATTCGCGGCGCTGCTGGTGTTCTTCAGGTTATGGCAGCGGGTGGTGCTCCGGCTGCGATCCAGGTTCGGCCGTTCGATCGGCGGCGTGATAGCCGCGGTAGCTCTCGTTGTCCTGGTGCTTGTGAACAGCATTGGCAGCTTTGCGCTGTTTGCCCGACAGCAGCACGCCTTGCAGCGCCAGCCGGCTTTTGCCACGGAGATGACAAGCATCCGCGCGACTTTGGCGGTGGCGGATTCTGAAGGGCTGCGGCGGATTCTCCAGCTGCCGATGGCGGCCTGGCCCGAAGCGCCCACGATCCGCGGCTTCGAGCCCTACAACCATTTATTGCCCTTTGTCTTCAGCGCTCCGGGCAGTTCCAGGCACTGGAGTTACGGCGGCTCGCGGGGAAGCGAAAATCTGTCACACCTGCAACTCCTGCTGAAGACCGCAGACTCGCCCTGCGCCCTGGCCGAACTGTCAGCCGGCTACAATTTCGACGCGGTGCTGGTGGATCGCCGCGGCTACGACGCTACCGAGCTCGCGGCATGGGACAGCCGGCTGAGCGCGGTCGGCGCGCGGCTGGTCAGTGACGACCCGCTTCGCCGCCTGTATCGCTTGCCTAAGTCGGACTGTTCGCAGCCTCTGTTGCTTTCCAATCGATGGCTCAGCGCCGCCGCCGGCGGTGAGCTCGAACCGCTTCTCGATCGGGGATGGTGTTCGCCGGAGGCCTGGGGCCGTTGGGGCAGGGACAAGGTGCAGCGCATACTATTGCCCAATCGCGACCTGGGCAGCCGCGGCGTTGTCATCGATCTCCGGATCATGCAGCTTGCCGACAAGGACGGCCGAATTCCGCGCGTCGAAGTGCGCGTCAACCAAACCCCCATCACCACGATCAGCGTTGTACGGTCCATGCAGCCGGAAGAGCATCGCATCGTCATTCCCCGTCTGCTCCTGCGGCAGTCGGGCTTCACGACGATCGAGTTGAGGCTGAGGCCTCCGTGGCTGCATCGAGGGTGACGCCTGAAGACAAAAGGTTGCTTGGGGTTGGTTTGATTGCAATGCGCGTGGCGCCATCGATCCAGTAAGGCCCGATCGACCATAGGGCACCGGCCATTGGCGCGGTCCGTTGGGGCAGGCCATGGACGAATGGCCAAGCCTGCCTTTCGCAAGCAAATTCGAGCTGTGTTTAAGTAAGCGGCTACTTTTTCTGCCGGGCCCACCTGGTCGCTTGCTCCGCCTTGTCAAGCGCAAGGAATGGCAGCAAGACCAACAGCATGGCGGCGACGGCAACGAGATTTGCCGCGTCCTCGATCACGCGAATGACGACTTTCACAGCTACTACCCCTCCCGACATAGTAATAGCCGAAATCGACCTCAACCTCAAGATGTACGGTTGAGCGTGGTATTGCCTTGGCCGGACAATTTTGGCGTCGGAGTGGGAGACTTCCCGTCAGGCGGTAACACAAATCGGGGCATGGCCAGCCGCCTCAGCCCGCGGCGGGATCGAACTGATCCGAGCGAGAAGCTTCCATGTCCTCGTGCGCGGGAGCGGTGGTCAGGTCGCGGCTGTTTTGCCGTGGCGAGCGGCCTATGACCGGCTTGAAAGCGGTGCTGAAAGCGCTTTCGGACTCGTAGCCGAGTGACGGCGCTATGGCCGAGATGGGATCATCGCTGTTCTCCAGCCTGTCGCTGGCCAGCAGCATGCGCCAGCGCGTCAGGTAATCCATCGCCGGCACGCCGACCGTTTCCCTGAACTTCAGCGCGAAGCTCGACCGCGACATGCCGGCGCGCGCGGCCAGTCCCTTCAGCGATGCGCCGGATCCTCGTGGATGGCGCCGATTGCCGCGCCCGGACTGCCCGACAGTCGCCAATTCCATGCAGTGGGTCCGGCGGCCCGAGGTGGCCGGTAGCGAAGAGGGTTGTCTTTGGGATATCATTCGACCTCGCGTAGCTGGCAGGTCAATAAAGCGCCGGCTAATATGAGGGGCCGCCCGCCGCGAGGGTGATTCCGGATCGAGCAAGGCACGCGCATGGAACCCGATGAACCCAGACGAGAGCGTCGCCTTCACCAACGTGAGATTGTCCTGAAGGAGGCCACGATCGTCGCGGGTCCTGACAACCCGGCGATTGGCTGTTCCGTCCACAATCAGCATGAAAGAGGGGCCGAACTGCGCGTTCCTGCCGACGCCTTCGTGCCGGAGCGTTTTCTCCTGCATGTGCCTGACGATGCGGCCACCTATCAAACGGTGGTGCGCTGGCGAAGGAAGGAGCGGCTTGGCGTCCAGTTCTACGGCGCACCCAACCCCGCCAAGAGCTGACCGGTTATTCCATGAAGCCGGGCCGGTTTGGTTAGGAGCGCATTGCTGTCTCGCAGCAACGAGGTGACGTCACCCTTTGAGCAGCGATGAAAGATGTGCAGGCTGACTGTCGGAGCAGTGCTTGAAGGACGCGAGAGCGATCGACCCGAACGATAAAGCGCCGGATGCTCGGCTATCGGGTCGACGAACGAAAGTTGCCCTGGCGCGTATGGCGCGCCGCAATTGGCATAGGCCAAGGCTTCCGTCCCATCGGAACAAATGGGCTTGCTGTGGGGTTTCAAGCGAGGGAAGAGCGCTGATGCCAAACCAGACCAAAGAGCGGCCCCCGCCGAAGCCAAATCCGAAAGAGGCGCAAGTCCGGCCTCATGACAAGGACGCGCCAGAACCTCAGCATGTTGATCCGCCTCCGCGAGATGTCCGAGAGGCGCCGGTTCCAAATCCAAACGGCGATAAGAAGCCTTGACCGCCGGCACGCGGCGAAAATGGCTGCTGCCTCACGGCGGCGGGCTTTCTCTTTTGGGACGGGTTGCCGTTATGCAAGGTCCGTTTTGCTTGTTAAGTGTTTGGTTTTATTGACAACTTGGCGGAGGGAGTGGGATTCGAACCCACGGTGAACTTGCGCCCACGCCGGTTTTCAAGACCGGTGCCTTAAACCGCTCGGCCATCCCTCCAACTAGTTGTTTCTATTGCGCTTATTTGAAAAGGCGAGGGGTCTGAAAAGGTCCCTTGCTACGCATTTTGCAACTATTTGGCTTTCCGCTCGCTGCTTATAGCTGCCTGCAACGCCGCGTCAACTTGCTCGGCCGCATCGGCCTGCATTCCCGGCATCACGTGTGAATAAAGGTCGAGCGTAATACCGATCGTCGAATGCCCCAGGCGCTCGCTCGCGACCTTTGGGTGAATGCCGGCCGACAAC
>NZ_RZSG01000216.1:0-8140 GCF_003997725.1 Mesorhizobium sp. M4A.F.Ca.ET.050.02.1.1 | reverse complement strand
CGTCGACGAGGTCGGAGGGCGCGGCGAGCCGCGTCTTCATGGCGGGGATCAGCGTCATGCCGCCCGACAGGAGCTTGGCATCGCCGTTCTTCAGCAGCTTGGCGGCCTCGGCAACCGAGGCGGCGCGGTGATAGTTGACCGAATACATGCTTGCTCCCTCCCTCAGTGCTTGGTCTTCGAACGGATCGCGGTCCACACCGTGGAGGGCGATGCCGGCATGGCGATGTCGGCGATGCCGATGGCGTCGGTGATGGCATTGATCACTGCCGGCGGTGAGCCGATGGCACCGGCCTCGCCGCAGCCCTTGATGCCCAGCGGATTGCTCGGGCAGGGCGTGTTCGAGGTCGAGACCTTGAACGACGGCAGGTCGTCCGCGCGGGGCATCGTATAATCCATATAACTCGCCGTCAGCAATTGACCGCTGGCGTCGTAGTAGGCGCCTTCCAGCAGCGCCTGGCCGACGCCCTGGGCGATGCCGCCATGCACCTGGCCCTCGACGATCATCGGGTTGATGATGTTGCCGAAATCGTCGGCGGCCACGAACTGGACGATCTCGGTCGACCCGGTCTCCGGATCGATCTCGACCTCGCAAATGTAGCAGCCGGCCGGGAAGGTGAAATTGGCCGGATCGTAGAACGCCGTCTCCTTGAGGCCCGGTTCCATGCCTGCCGGCAGATTGTGGGCGGTGTAGGCGGCGAGCGCCATCTGGAACCACGGCACGTTCTTGTCGGTACCGGCGACCTTCAACGCGCCGTTTTCGATGACGATGTCGCTCTCGTCGGCCTCGAGCAGATGCGCGGCGATCTTCTTCGCCTTGGCCTCGACCTTGTCGAGCGCCTTGGAGATCGCCGACATGCCGACTGCGCCCGAGCGCGAGCCGTAGGTGCCCATGCCCATCTGCACCTTGTCGGTGTCGCCATGGACGATCGACACGCTGTCGATCGGCACCCCGAAGCGCTGGTTGACCAGTTGCGCGAAGGTCGTCTCATGGCCCTGGCCATGGCTGTGCGAGCCGGTCAGCACCTCAATCGTGCCGACGGCGTTGACGCGCACCTCGGCTGATTCCCACAGGCCGACGCCGGCGCCGAGCGAGCCGACCGCCGCCGACGGCGCGATGCCGCAGGCCTCGATATAGCAGCTCATGCCGATGCCGCGCAGCTTGCCTTGCTTGGCGGCTGCGGCCTTACGCTTGGCAAAGCCCACATAGTCCGATGCCTTCATCGCCGCGTCGAGCGAGGCTCCATAGTCGCCGGCGTCATAGTTCATGATCACCGGTGTCTGGTGCGGGAAGGATGTGATGAAGTTCGCGCGTCGAAGCTCCGCCGGCGACACGCCGAGCTCGCGCGCGGCGGTCTCCATCGTGCGCTCCAGCAGATAGGTCGCTTCCGGCCGCCCTGCCCCGCGATAGGCATCGACGGGCGCCGTGTTGGTGTAGACGGTGCGAACGTTGGCGTGGATCGCCGGGATGTCGTACTGGCCCGACAACAGCGTGGCATAGAGATAGGTCGGCACGCAGGACGAGAACAGCGACATGTAGGCGCCAAGATTGGCGATCGTGTCGACCTTGAGGCCGGTGATGCGGTTGTTCCTGTCGAAGGCCATCTCCACCGTCGAGACATGGTCGCGGCCATGCGCATCCGAAAGGAAGCTCTCGGTGCGGTCGGCGACCCATTTCACCGGCACGCCGGTCTTCTTCGAGGCCCACAGGCAGACGATCTCTTCCGGGTAGATGTAGATCTTCGAGCCGAAGCCGCCGCCGACATCGGGGGCGATGACGCGCAATTTGTTCTCCGGCGCGATGTTGTAGAAGGCGCTCATCACCAGCCGCGCGACATGCGGGTTCTGCGATGTCGTCCAGCAGGTGTAATGATCCTCTGCCTTGTCGTAGTGGCCAAGCGCTGCCCTGGGCTCCATCGCGTTGGGCACCAGCCGGTTGTTGACGATCTTCATGCGGGTGACGTGCGCCGCGCCCTTGATCGCCGCGTCGACCGCCTTGGCGTCGCCGATCTCCCAGTCGAAGATCAGGTTGTTCTCGGCTTCGGTATGGATCTGCGACGCGCCTTTCTCCAGCGCCTTGGTCGCGTCGACCACCGCCTTCAGTTCCTTGTAGCTGATCTCGACAGCTTCGGCCGCGTCTCGCGCCTGGCCCTTGGTTTCGGCCACCACGATGACGACCGCATCGCCGACATAGCGGACCTTGTCGACGGCCAGCGGCGACCATGCGCCCATCTTCATCGGCGTGCCGTCCTTGGAATGGATCATCCAGCCGCAGATGAGGTTGCCGATGCCGTCGGCCTTGAGCTCCTTGCCGGTCAGGACGCCGATGACGCCCGGCATGGCTTGCGCCTTCTTGACGTCGATCTTCTTTATCTGCGCATGCGCGTGCGGGCTGCGCACGAACGCGGCATGCTTCATGCCGGGAACCACCATGTCGTCGACATAGCGGCCGGCGCCGGTGATGAACCGCTTGTCTTCCTTGCGCGCCACCCGGGCGCCAACACCTTCAATGCCCATTAGCAATTCCTCCGGAATTTAGGGGAGTAGGTCAGTAAGGGAGTAAGGCAGTAGGGAAATCGGCAGCGGGTTCGGTACGGCGTACTCACCTACTCCCTTACTGCCCTACTCCCTTACTCCCCTATCAAGCAGCTTGTTTCGCCTTGCCCTTGGCGCCCTTCGACATCGCCTTCGAGGCGGCGAGGATCGCCTTCACGATGTTGTGGTAGCCGGTGCAGCGGCAGATATTGCCTTCGAGCTCGGCGCGCACCGTGGCCTCGTCGAGGCCTTCCGGATGGCGCGCGATCATGTCGGTCGCCGTCATGATCATGCCCGGCGTGCAGAAGCCGCATTGCAGACCGTGATGCTCCTTGAACGCGGCCTGCACCGGGTGCAGGTCGGCGCCGTTGGCGAGCCCCTCGATCGTCACCACGCTCGACCCCGCGGCCTGCGCCGCCAGCATCGAGCAGGACTTCACCGCCCTGCCATCGAGATGCACTATGCAGGCGCCGCATTGCGATGTGTCGCAGCCGACATGCGTCCCGGTGAGGCCGAGAACCTCCCGCAGGAAATGAACCAGAAGCGTGCGGTCCTCGACGGCGCCGCTGACCCGTTTGCCGTTCACCGTCAACGATATGTCCGACATGAAACCTCCCTGGGTATTTTTTGCCTTGGTGTCCTGGCGCCGTTTCCTCCCGGCGCGCCGGCTGTTTGCTTGATGCCGCACAGAAATGCGGGAAAAAGTACACCGAGCCCCTCCACGGCGCGAGAATGCAGTTCGCCCGAAACGGCGCATATTGTACTTTCGGTCACGCCGGAGGGGGGCGGCCCATTGCCAAAGCCTCCCCTTGAAGACAACAATGCCTTCGACGCCGCGCGCCCGACGCGCACAAAAACACGTCGGAGGAAAACGCAGGAGAAGGCAGCTGGCCAGTTCGCGCACGCGCTATGCATGCGGCCTCTCGGCGCTCACCACGGATGAGCCCGACGCCGGCGCCTTTGCCCGTGCGGTCGCGGCGGAATCCGCGGCGATCGACGCCGGCTTCGCGCTGCTGTTCTTCTCCCAAAGCCTGGTCGATGCGGGGGTGCTGTCGGAAGCGCTGACGGAGCATGCGCCGGCGCTTGCCTATGCCGGCTGCTCGACCGCAGGCGAAATCACGCCGCAAGGCCTCGAGGAAGGCCACATCCTTGCCCTGCTCCTGCCTTCCGCCTCGTTCGCGACGGCCAGCATCATGGTCGACAATCTCTCTTCCTCGGGCATGGACAGGATCACCGGCGAGGTGGCGGCGCTCAGGCGCTCGCTGCGCGGCCGCGTCGGGCACGAACGGGCCAAGGATACCTTCGCGCTCTGCTTCATCGACGGGCTGTCCTATGCCGAGGAGGCAGTGACGTCGGCCATCCATTGGGGGCTCGACGGCATTCCGCTGATCGGCGGCTCGGCGGGCGACGATCTCAAATTCGAGACCACCACGCTGATCTCGAACGGCAAGGTCACCTCCGACAGCGCCATCATCATGCTGATCGCCACCGAAATCCCCTTCCACGTCTTCAAGACCGACAATTTCATCCCCACCGACGAGAAGCTGGTGGTGACCGCTTCCGACCCCGATCACCGCATCGTGCGCGAATTCAACGCCGTCAACGCCGCCGAGGAATATGCCGCCTCGGTGGGGATCCTGCCGCATACGCTGACGCCGCTGAGCTTCGCCTCGCATCCGGTGGTGGTGAAGGTGGGCGGCGAATATTACTGCCGCTCGATCCAGAGGATGCATGCCGACGGCTCGCTCTCCTTCTTCTGCGCCATCGACGACGGCGTCGTGCTCTCCATCGCCCAGCCGAAGAACATGGTGGAGGCGACGCGCGCCGCGCTCAGCGACGTCCGGGAGCGGCTGGGCGGCATCGACATGATCCTCGGCTTCGACTGCGTGCTGCGGCGGCTCGACGCGCGCAACCGCCAGGTGTTCAGGGATATTTCCGAACTCTACCGCGTCAACAACGTCATCGGTTTTGGCACCTACGGCGAACAGTACCGCTCGATGCACCTCAACCAGACCTTCACCGGCATCGCCTTCGGCGATCGCCTGGCCGCCGAATAGCGCGCGGGCCGCCCCATGCCGCTCCGGGATATCAACGACCTCGAAAAGCTGAAGAAGATCAACGCCGCCCTCGTCAGCCGCGTCGAGCGCTCGATGGACCAGCAGGGCAATGCCTTCTCGCTGTTCCAGACCGCGATCTCGCTGGAGAACCGGGTGCGCAACCGCACCGAGGAGCTGCACTCAACCCTGCGCCGGCTCGAGCAGACCAACATCGACCTCATCGCCGCCAAGGAAACCGCCGAGCTGGCGAACCTTTCCAAGACCAGGTTCCTGGCCGCCGCCAGCCACGACGTGCTGCAGCCGCTGAACGCCGCCCATCTCTCCGTCTCGGCGCTGGCCGAAGTGCAGACCAGCGAGGAAGGCAAGAAGCTTGTGCGCCAGGTCGAGCGCTCGCTGGAGACCATGGAGGACCTACTGCGCACGCTGCTCGATATCTCCAAGCTCGACGCCGGCGTGGTGCAGCCCGAGATCGGCGATGTCAGCCTGGAGGCGCTGTTTTCCTCGCTGCGTTCGGACTTCCTGCCGGAGGCGGAGAAGAAGGGCTTGTCGCTGAAATTCCGGCCGGTCCATGTCCTGGTGCGCTCCGACCGCACGCTGTTGCGCCGCATCCTGCAGAACATCCTGTCCAATGCGCTGCGCTATACCCGCTCCGGCGGCGTGCTGGTCGGCACCAGGCATCGCGGCGATATCATCCGCATAGACGTCGCCGACACCGGCTGCGGCATCGCCGACGACCAGCGCGAGGCGGTGTTCGAGGAGTTCCATCGTGGTAGCACGGCGCTCACCGACACCGGGCTTTCCGGCGGCGGGCTGGGACTGGGCCTCGCCATCGTACGCCGCATGGCGGCGGCGCTCGGCCATCCCGTGACGTTCTCGTCGAAGCTCGGCCGTGGCACCATCTTCCACATCGACGTTCCGGTCGGCATGGGGGCCGCGGCCGACGCGATCGTCAGCACGGCGGATCTGGAGCGGCCGCGCGGCTACGGCCTGTTCGGCACCAAGGTTTTGCTGGTCGAGAACGATGCCGACGTACTGCAGGCGATGACCTTCCTGCTCGAACGCTGGCAGTGCCAGGTGCGCGCCGCGACCTCGACCGACGATGCGCTCGATCTCCTCGGCGACACCGACTGGGTGCCCGACATCGTCATTGCCGACCAGCATCTCGACGGCGGCGACCTCGGCACCGCGACCATCGCCGAGGTCCGCGACTATCTCGGCCGCCCGGTGCCGGCGCTGATCGTCACCGCCGACGGCTCGGAACCTGTCGCCAAGGCCGCCCGCTCCGCCGGCATCGAGCTGATGCGCAAGCCGCTGAAGCCGGCGCAGCTTCGGGCGCTGCTGGCGCATTTGTTGGCTTAGGGCTGTCCTTGCAGATGCCTCTCAACCAAACCATCGTCTACAGAAACAACACAGATAGGGCGATCCGGATCGTCGTAGAGCCTTGGGCGCGCCAGTACCTGATCGATCCCACAGTAGAAGTGGAATTCCGATTCTTCGCCGAATCCGCTTCTGCCAATCGCATCGAAATCGAGGAAAGCGGAAAATATCTGTCCCTGTGGCCCCCGGATGGAGGAATTGTCCAACTTTTTGTCGATGGCCGCGAGCTTAAGCAAGTAGCTCAGGAGTGATCCAGAAATCGCAATGATAGTACAATTCCATGGCATCACATTCGACCTGGCTGCCGGATGGGAAGACATAACCGACGACGTTCCTGGAGCGTGGCCCCCTACCTTAGCCAAGGCATCGGGTGTCGGCGCTCTTCAATTCTCTATCGCCAAATATCGGAGCGGGGAAAAACCAAACGCGGGTTTCGATGTTCTTAGATCGTTCATGATCGAATTTTGCCACAACAACCTCATAGACACCAATCATATTTCGGAGGAGAAATTCGCAAGCACAATGAGTGTTGGCGTATTGTATCGGAAAGCAGATGAAACGTTGTCTGCTTGGTACTTGTCGAATGGGAACGATTTTGCTTTCGTGACCTATGTCGGCCTTGGCGAAGAAAGCGAGATTATGAATGAAGAACTGGATGAAGTGAGAGCAGTCGTTTCGTCGATATCGTTTTAGGGGCCTGTGGGTCTGTCGGAAATGAATTACGGTGACAGTGCACTTTTTCGTGCTCGCTCGGCGTTATCACCTGCAGGGTGATTGCAAACCTCAAAACCCCGCCTGATCCCGAAACAGCTCCGCATTGTCGAGCTTCGACACCTCGATCACCGCTTGCGTACGGCTGTAGACGTTGAGCTTGCGCAGGATTTCGGAGACATGCGCCTTCACCGTGGTCTCGCCGACCTGCAGCTCATAGGCGATCTGCTTGTTGAGCATACCCTGGCGCAGCATCTGGAGGACCCTCAGTTGCTGCGGCGTCAGCCGCGCCAGGCGCTGCACCATGTCGGCGCGGTCGACGCTGTCGGCGTCGGGCGCCTGGATCTCATAGGTCTCCGGCACATAGATCGCGCCATCCATCACCGAGCGGATGGCGGCGGCGAGATCGCTCTTACGCGCCGATTTCGGGATGAAGCCGGCCGCGCCGTAGGACAGCGCCTCGGAAATGATGCGCGGCTCCTCATAGCCCGAGACGATCACCACCGGCAGGCGCGGATGGCGGGTCCTGAGCTGCAGCAGCCCGTCGAACCCGTGAACGTCGGGCATGCTGAGGTCGAGCAGCGCGAGGTCGAACGGCTTCGGGCCGGCCAGCAGGTCGAGCGCCTCGGCGATCGAGCGCGCCTCGACCGTATCGACGTCCGGATAGGCCATCTGCACGGCGCTGTGCAGCGCCTCGCGGAACAGCGGATGGTCGTCGATGATCAGAAACCGGGCGCGATCGTTGACTGCGGTCATGATGTGGTCGCTTCACTTGCGCTCAGAATAGGATAATCCGGCAACCATGGCCAGATTATTGGCAAACAATACATCGCCATTCTTGCCGTCGATTGCAGTGCCCAGGCGGCGCCATACCCGCGAAAGTAAACGACATGCCGCCGGATGGCCCACAGCGCTGTTTCTTTTGGCCGCGACGATTTTTGAAACTCGGCGCGGCCTTGTTCCGCTGATGTCCAGCGGGCGCCCGCCGGCAGGACCAGTGCCTTGCAATTGCGCATCCCTTGCCCGGTGGCCCAATTCGGCCGAATGTGCCGGCCAGAAATATAGATTGAAAGAAGCGCATGACGGAATTCGTCCTCCCCTTGCCCGCAACACCGTCGGTTGCTGTCGCCGGCTCGCACGAACGCTTCGCGGTGCGCCGCATCTTCTGCGTCGGCCGCAATTACGCCGCGCATGCCCGCGAACTCGGCAATGACGAGCGCGATCCGCCCTTCTTCTTCACCAAGCCGGCCGACGCGGTGGTCGACAGCGGCGCCACCATCCCCTACCCGCCGCTGACCGCGAACCTGCATCACGAGATCGAACTGGTCGCGGCGATCGGCAATGCGGGCTTCCGCATTGCGCGCGACGAGGCGCTTGCCCATGTCTGGGGCTATGCCGTCGGCATCGACCTCACCCGGCGCGACCTGCAGGACCAAGCGAAGAAGGCGGCGCGCCCCTGGGAC
>NZ_RZSG01000215.1:0-8147 GCF_003997725.1 Mesorhizobium sp. M4A.F.Ca.ET.050.02.1.1 | reverse complement strand
CCCCCCCCCCTGAGGCGCGCCGGCGGGGGCGCCCCGCGCACCGCCATAATCGAGTATAATTCCTGGCCGATCGCAGACGGAGGAGGAAAAGAGCAAATGTCCGTGGACGCGGGACCGAGAAAAGTGGACGCCGAATATGCGATTGAGTACCTCCAGGAGCATCCGCAAGCCGGGCTTTGCTGCGAGGATCGTCGCTGCTGGATCACGCCGAACGCAAACGAGACCGATCAGCGGATCCTGCTTCTCGATGTGGTTGAGGCCGACCGGCTCAAGGATGATCCTCGCCTTCGACTCGTGTCCGGAATCGCTCATGCGGGCCGGTCGCTCTGGGTCGTTCGGAGAATGACATGATTTGACGCAGGCCCTCGCCCTGGAGGACCGGTGGCGGCGCAGCCACAGGGTGGACATTTCAGCCCACATGGAAATGATCATGTTGCCATGCACAACACTGCAGTGCGCTGATCTCGACTAAAAGTTTGAGTGTAGAAGCGGATCAACCGACCTCCAGGTCCAGCCAGCGACACAGATGGACATCCCAGAGAATTTCCGGACCGCCACGCGTTTTTCACGGATCGCCCTGACCTAACGCATTGCCTTCCGCGGCAGCTCGCACAATAGTCGGGCCGATGTTGCAGGCGATTGCGAGTCACTGGTCTACGCTGATCCTCGCCCTCTCCCTAGCGATGGCGGCCGTCGGCATCGTCCACGCCATCATGACGAAGGAAGACGTGCGCGCCGCCACCGGCTGGGTGGGCGTGATGCTGCTGTCGCCCTTCCTGGGCGCCATCATCTACGCCATCGCCGGCATCAACCGCATCCGCAGGGCGACGATCAGCGCCATGCGGCCGCCTTCCGGCGAGGCCGCCCTGACAAAGCAGGAGCGCGACATCGCCGCCGAAGACCTGATCACGGCCGAGTTTGGCCTACGCTTCGTCGGGCTGAAGACGCTGGGCGACAGGGTGACACGCCGCGCCCTGACATCGGGAAACGCAATCGTCGTGCTGGAAACAGGCGACGAAGCCTACAGCGCGATGTGCCACGCCATCGACGGGGCGGAGCGCAGCGTCCTTCTCGAAACCTACATCTTCGACAATGATGCGGTCGGGGCGATCTTCGTCCAATCGCTTGGCAACGCCGTCAAACGCGGCGTCAGCGTGCGCGTGCTGATCGACGCCGTCGGCGTGCGCTACTCCGTGCCCAGCATCCTCAAGCAGCTCAAGGAAGCGAACGTCACCACCGACCTTTTCAACGGCAACATCGTCATGGGCTTGAGACTTCCCTATGCGAATCTGAGGACCCACAGGAAGATCCTTGTCGTCGACGGCACTGTGGCGTTCACGGGAGGCATGAATATCCGCAAGGGATTCTCCGCCGAATTCGTCGGCTCCGACAGTTCACGGGACACACACTTCAAGGTCACCGGCCCGGTGGTGGCCGACCTTTTCTCGGTCGCCGCCGAGGACTGGCGCTTCGCCGGCAACGAGGCCCTGAAGGGCGAAACCTGGCAAGTGGCAGCCCCCTTGTCGGCGCCCGGCCAGCCGATGTTGGTGCGGGCCGTGGCGTCGGGGCCGGATGCCTCGAACGAAACCAACCACAAGCTGCTGATGGGGGCGTTCTCGGTTGCCCGCAAGTCGATCCGCATCATGTCGCCGTACTTCCTGCCGGACCGCGAACTGATCAGCGCGCTGACCACGGCGGCTCGGCGCGGCGTCGAGATCGACATCGTCGTGCCGGCGGTAAACAACCTCTTCCTCGTCGACCGCGCGATGACGGCGCAGTTCGACCAGGTGCTGAAGCATTATTGCCGCGTCTGGCGCCACGAAGGCGCCTTCGACCATTCGAAACTGATGGCGATCGACGGCGTCTGGGCCTATATCGGCTCCTCCAATCTCGACGCCCGGTCGTTGAGGCTGAATTTCGAGATCGACATGGAAGTTCTTGATGCGGACTTTGCCGCCGAGATCGAGACACGCATCGGATCGGCCATCGCCTCCGCGCAGCCGGTGACGCTTGAGACGTTGAAGGCCCGCCCCTTCGTCATTCGCGTCTTCGACCGGTTGCTGTGGCTGGGATCGCCCTATCTATAGCGCAAGGAACAGAGCAGCAGGACCATGGAGATAAACGGACGCAACCTGCCGGAGACCGTGCTCCTGTCGATCCGCCACCGAAAGGCGCGGAAGGCGAAGGCGACGCCGCGCAAGCGGGTCGACGGCGCCGAGATGGTGGTCGCCTCCTACAACGTCCACAAATGCATCGGCACCGACCGCAAGTTCGATCCCGAACGGACCGCCCGCGTCATCCGCGAAATCAGTCCCGACGTCATCGCCTTGCAGGAGGCCGACAACCGCTTCGGCGACCGTGCCGGGCTGCTCGACCTTGCGCGGCTCGAACACGAAACGGGGCTGGTGCCGGTGCCGGTGTCCGGAAACGGCAAGGGCCATGGCTGGCGCGGCAATGTGCTGCTGTTCAAGCGCGGCACGGTGCGCGACGTCCACCAGATCAAGCTTCCGGGGCTGGAGCCGCGTGGCGCGCTGGTCGCCGAAATCGATCTCGACGAGAAACGGCCGCTGCGGGTGATTGCCGCCCATCTCGGCCTGCTGCGACGGTCGCGCTCCGAACAAGCGCGTGTCGTGCTCGACATCATGAGCAGCGCGGATGAGAGGCCAACGCTGCTGCTCGGCGACCTCAACGAGTGGCGGCTGGGCAACCGCTCTGCGCTGAACACGCTGCACACCACCTTCGGCCCGCCGCCAGCCGTGCCCACCTTTCCCTCGGGCCTGCCGGTGCTTGCGCTCGACCGGATCATGGGCAACCGCAACGGCATGGTCTCGGCGGTGGAAGCGCATGACACGCCGCTGTCGCGGGTCGCGTCGGACCACCTGCCGCTCACGGCTTTTGTGCATCTTTGACGCGGCTGGATCAGCCCTCCCGCAGCCAGACCAGCATCTCGCCGGAATCGCGGTTGTCCCAGGCGTAGTAGGGAACGGCCTTCACCCTCGCCTCCTCCAGGGCCGGCGGCTCGGCGCGGTAGAGGCCATTGCGCCAATCCTCCGACGCCTCCCTGTTGCCGGTGGCCGAAAGCGTGACGATGCCGCCGAGCAGGTTCGGCTCGTGATGCGCCTCGATTCTGGCCGCCCGCGGCAGGCTGATGCGGTGCAACTGGCCGGGATTGTCGGTCGCCTCGACGCAGTAGATCAGCGGGCCGCGCGCCAGCGCGACACGGCCGATGTCCTGGCGCACTTCCGGATTGGCGAAGAGGCGGGAGATCGACATGTCGAGGTCGAGCTCGACGCAGTCGCCCTTTTGCCATTCGCGCTCGATCGCCGCGTAGCCGTCGCTCAAGACGGCATCGAGAGCCACCGCCTTGCCGTTGACCTTGAGCGCCGCCTTGCGGCACCAGGCCGGCAGGCGCAGATGCAGGGTGAAGGCAACCGGCGCCACCGGCTCGACGCGGATCGAGACGGCGCCGTTCCAGGGATAGTTGCTGGTCTGGACCAGGCTCACCGGCTTGCCCGATATCTCGAAGCGGGCGGTCGAATCGCCATAGAGGTGGACGGCCAGCGCGTCGTCGGCGAGGCCGTAGAAATAGCTGCCGATCGACGCCACCATGCGGCCGATATTGGGCGGGCAGCACGGGCAGCGGTGCCATTTCCAGCGATTGTGCCGGCCGCGGCTTTCCAGTGGGTTCTCGTAGAAGAACAGCGAGCCGTCGAGCGACAGGCCGGAGATCGAGCCGTTGTAGAGCGCCCGCTCCATCATGTCGGCATAGCGCGCGTTGGGCCCCATGCCGAGCATGCGGCTCGACCAGAACACCAGGCCGACCGCGGCGCAGGTCTCGGCATAGGCGGTCTCGTTGGGCAGGTCGTAGTCGCTGGTGAAGCCTTCATTGTGCGCCGACGGGCCGAGGCCGCCGGTGACATAGAGGCTCTTGGTGGTCAGATCGTCCCACAGCCGGTCGAGTGCTGCGCGCAGCGTGTCGTCGCCATATTCGGTGGCGACGTCGGCCATGCCGGAGAACAGATACATCGCCCGCACCGCATGGCCAACGACCTTGTCCTGCTCGCGCACCGGCTTGTGCGACTGGTTGTATTCGTAGGTCTTGAAATGATAGGCCTTCGGGTCGGTGCCGCGGGCGCGCGCCTCCTCGTCGAAATAGTGCGGCTGCTGGCCGCGCTGGTCGATGAAGTACTTTGCCAGGTCCATGTATTTCTGCTCGCCGGTCGCCCGCGCCAGCTTGACCAGCGCCAGTTCGATCTCCTCATGGCCGCAATAGCCCTTCTTCTTGCCGGGCTCAGGGCCGAAAGTGTCGGCGATGTGGTCGACATAGCGGCACATGATGTCGAGCAGCTTGCGCTTGCCGGTGGCCTGGAAATAGGCGACGGCGCCCTCGATCAGATGGCCGGCGCAGTAGAGCTCGTGGCAGTCGCGCAAATTGGTCCAGCGCAGGCCGGGCTGGATGCGCTGGTACCAGCTCGACAGGTAGCCGTCGGACTGCTGCAGCCTGCCGTAGAGGTCGATGACGGCGTCGATCTTTTTCTCCAGCGTGTCGTTGCGGCGCCTGTAGAGCGAATAGGCGGCGGTCTCGATGGTCTTGCCCCAGTCGGAGTCCCAGAACATCTGCGTCGTCACCGTCGAGCCGGTGAAGCCGGGATTGGCGGCCTCGTCCGGTGACGGCGAATGGAACGGGATGACGACGCCCGGCGACGGCCGGTCGGGGTCGATCTGCTCCAGCATGCGGGCCTCGACGCAGCGCTCGTAGAGGATCTCGGCGGTGCGCGCGGCAACCGCGTCGACCCGGTCGCCCCAGAAGCCGCGCACGTCGACCTGCGGCACCGGCAGCGGACGGAAGGCGAGCTTCGGCTTGCCGGTGTGCTGCGCGGCGGATTTCAGTGCGGTCATCGGCTAACTCCATTCAATTTCGAAAGTGTCGGTTCAGCGCGGGTCATTTCACGGCGCCGGCCATCAGGCCGCGGATGTAGAAGCGCTGCAGCGCCAGGAAGAGGATCAGGCACGGCACCATCATCACGGTGACGCCTGCCTGCACGGCACCCCAGTCGATGGCGCCGAAGCGGCCGGACTGCAGCGCCGTCATCATGATCGGCAGGGTGAACTTGGACTGGTCGGTCATCAGCACCAGCGCGGCCAGGAACTCGTTCCAGGCGCCGAGGAAGGCGAACAGCGCGATGGTGACGATGCCCGGCCACACCAGAGGCAGCATGACCTGCAACAGCATGGTGACGTTGTTGGCGCCGTCCATGCGGGCGGCCTCCTCGATCTCGCGCGGCACCGCGTCGAAGGCGTTGCGCATCATGAAGATCGAGAACGGCAGCTGCAGCGTGACATAGACGCAGACCAGCCCGGTCAGCGTGTTGTGCAGGCCGATCTTGGTCAGCACCAGGAAGATCGGCGTCAGGATCGACTGGAACGGGATCATGATCGTCGACAGGATGACGACGAAGAGCATGTCCTTGAAGGGAAAGCGGAAGCGCGAGAAGCCGTAGCCGGCAAGCACGCTGACGATGACGGAAAACACCACCGTCATCACCGAGACATAGATGCTGTTTTGCGCCGGCAGCCACAGCCCGTCGCCGAAAGTGTTGAGCGTGCCGTAATTCTCGACCGAGAAGCCGGTGGTCGGCCATGGCGGCAGCGGCGGCAGGCGCGCCTCCTGCGATGGCTTGAAGGCCGACAGCACCGTCCAGACGATCGGCGCCAGAAACAGCAGCGAGGCGATGATGCCGGTCAAGTGCTCGGCGATGCCGAGCCGGATGCGGCTGGTGCGGCTACGCGCCTGCGCCATCAGTCGACCCCCTCCGGTTTGCGCAGCAGCCACAGCTGGACGAGGCTGAGCACGACGAGGATCAGCAGCAGGATCATCGAGAGCGCGGCGCCATAGCCGAGCTTGAACGACACGAAGGACTGGTTGAAGATCCAGTAGACGGCGGTCAGCGTCTGGTTGCGCGGGCCGCCGCGCAGGATGATGTAGAACTGGTCGAAGGCGAGGATGGAGCCGGCGACCGACAGGATCAGCGCCAGCGCCAGCGTGCGGCGCATCAGCGGCAGGGTAATCGCGCGAAAGCGCGCGAACGGCCCTGCCCCGTCGATCATCGCCGCCTCCTGCAGCTCCGACGGGATCGACTGCAGGCCGGTCATCAGGATGATCATGGTGAAGCCCGCCACCTTCCACACGACCATGGCGATGATCGACCAGAAGGCCGGCTGGAAGGTGGCGAGCAGATTGAACTTCTTCTCGGTCAGGCCGAGCGCGTAGGCGGCCGGGCTGAACAGGCCGGAATCGACGTTCAAGAGCCACGACCACAGCAGGCTGGCCGAGGCGAAGCCGATGACGGCCGGCATGAAGAAGGCGGTGCGGTAGACATTGGTCATCGCCCGCGGCCGCTCGATGAAGATCGCCAGCGGAAAGGCGACGGCGAAGATCGCGATCGTCACCACCAGCGTGTACCAGCCGGTAAAGCGCAGCGCGTTCCAGAAGCGCGTGTCGCGCAGGATCGCCCAGTAATTGCCGAGGCCGATGTAAGAGTGCTCGCCCATCAGCGGCCAGTTGTTGAGCGACATCCACGCCGTCATGGCGAGCGGCACGATGAAGAACACCGTGACCAGCGCCACCGCCGGCGCCACATAGAGCAGCCCGATCCACTGCCGACGCCCGGCGCCGACCAGCTTTCGGCGACGCGCGGGGGCGGAGGTTTCTGCGGTGATGGCGGTCATGGGTAAGCGCTCACTTCCCCTTCTCCCCCTGTGGGAGAAGGGGGATCGGCGCGCAGCGCCGAGACGGATGAGGGGTGTTGGAAGAAACGAGGCGGCGGCGATTTCGAACTTGTCGCCATGCTGGAACACCCCTCAACCGTCGCCTTCGGCGACACCTTCTCCCACAAGGGGAGAAGGGGGAGCCTACCTGCTGACGCCCCGCTGCATTCCGGTTAGATGAGTGCTTTCTCAACGCGATAGTCCTGCTGTTGGCGCTGCGTCCCCTCCCCCTCGAGGGGAGGGTCCGGCCGAAGGCCGGGGGTGGGGTCCGCCGCGACGCGCGCCGACGGGGAGATAACGTCGAGCACTGCCGGGGCGACCCCACCCGGACCCTTCGGGTCCAACCTCCCCTCAAGGGGGAGGTTGAGGGCGGCGCTACTTCTGCGGCGCCTGGTCGATGATCGACTGCATGGTCTCCTGTGCATTCGATATCGCGCCGTCGACATCGTCGCCGAAGAAGACCTCGTTGACCATCTGCGTCCACGGACCGTTGGCGGAGTTGATCAGGTCGTTGAACACCACCGTGTAGGGCGTGCGGCCCTTGGCCATCGCCTCGGCGGCGATCTGGTAGCGCGGATCGAGGTCCTTCAGCGCCTCCTTGGCGATGTCGCCACGCACCGGCAGGCTGCCGTATTTGGCGAGCAGCGTCTGGCCTTCGAGCGAATAGGCGAAGTCCAGAAACTCCTTCACCACGGCGAGCTTCTTGGTGCCCTTGGTGACGACGAAATTGTCGCCGCCGGCGAAGGACGACCAACCGCCATCCTTGCCAGGCAGGAAGGTGACGCCATAGTCGACATTCGGATACTGCGTGTTGAGCGCGCCGATGGCGAAGGCGCCGGACGGCGAGATGCCGATATTGCCGGCGGCGAAGGCGGCGAAGAAGTTGGCGCCGGTGTCGGTCTGCGCGCCTGATGGCACCAGGTCCTTCTTGACCATCGAGCGGTAGAGGTCGATGGCGCCGCGCAGCTGCGGGCTGTCCAGCGTCGCCTTGGAGCCGTCCTCGGAGAGGATGTCGCCGCCCGAAGCCCAGATCAGCGGCGTGAAGGTGAAGATGTTGCAGCCGCCGCAATTGCCGGAGAAATAGAAGCCCTTGATATCGCCGCCGAGCGCGTTGACCTTCTCGGCGTCGGCCTCGATCTCGGCCCAGTTGGTCGGGCCTTTTTCCGGATCGAGCCCGGCCTGCTTGAACAGCTTCTTGTTCCAGATCAGCACCGAACTGTCGGCCGAGAACGGCAGGCCATAGATGCGGCCCTTGTAGGTGCCGGTCTTGACATGCGCCGGCGACAGGCTGGCGAAATAGGGCAGCGACTTCGCCCAGTCGGTGATGTCCTCGAGCTGGCCGGCGGCCGAGAACGACGGCGTGGAGATGAGGTCGAGCG
>NZ_RZSG01000214.1:0-8167 GCF_003997725.1 Mesorhizobium sp. M4A.F.Ca.ET.050.02.1.1 | reverse complement strand
CGGTCGAAGGTATGAATGTCGTCACGCCGACGTTCCAGCCCTATGTGGTGCCGCTGACACTGGCCATCCTGGCGATCGTGTTTGCGGTACAGCGGTTTGGCACCGGCGGCGTAGGATTGGTGTTCGGACCCGTTACCGCGCTGTGGTTCCTGGCCATCGGCCTTTCCGGGCTCAACCACATCATGGACGACCCGGAAATCCTGCTGGCAATCAGCCCGCATTACATCGTGTCGTTCCTGGTCAACTCGCCTGACGTCGCCTTCGTTACGGTTGGTGCAGTCTTCCTCGCCGTCACCGGAGCCGAGGCGCTCTACGCCGACCTCGGCCATTTCGGCCGCAAGCCGATCGTGCTCGCCTGGCTGGCGATCGTGTTCCCTTGTCTGTTGCTCAATTATGTCGGGCAAGGCGCCTTCGTGCTGGCAAATGGCGGCGTTGTCGGTCATCCGTTCTTCGAGATGAACCAGGGCTGGACGCTTATTCCGATGGTCGTGCTTGCCACGGCGGCGACCGTGATCGCCTGCCAGGCGGTGATCTCCGGCGCCTTTTCGCTGACCAGGCAAGCGGTACAGCTCAACATGCTGCCGCGTTTCGTCATCCAGCACACGTCGGAAAAACAGTCGGGCCAGATCTATCTGCCGCGCATCAACCTGATGCTGGCGCTGGTGGTGATGCTGCTGGTGGTCGGCTTCGGCGAATCCAGCCGGCTGGCCTCGGCCTACGGTATTTCGGTGACCGGCAATATGCTGGTGACGAACATACTGCTTTTTGTTGTGATGACGCGCATCTGGAAATGGCCGCTCGGCGTCGCGATAGCCTTAATGGCGGTGTTCGTCTTCATCGATACCGGCTTCTTTGCAGCTAACATCGTCAAGGTATTCGAAGGCGGCTGGGCCTCGCTTGCCATTGCCGCAGTGATCGTGATGACCATGTGGACTTGGATAAGAGGCAGCAGGTATCTATTTGACAAGACGCGCAGGAACCAGATTCCGCTCGATTTCCTTGCGGGCAATCTGTTGAAGAAGAAACCGCAGCTGGTGTCCGGTACGGCCGTGTTCCTGACCAGCGATCCCGCCAGTGCGCCGACCGCGTTGATGCACAGCCTGAAGCACTACAAGGCGCTGCACGAACAGAACGTCATCCTCTCTGTGGTGACGGCGCAGCAGCCCGTGGTGCCCGACAGCGAGCGGATCAAGATGGAAACGATCAATGAGCTGTTCATGCGGGTGACACTGACCTTCGGCTACATGGAACAGCCTAACATCCCGCGTGCGCTGGCGATCTGCCGCAAGCAGGGTTGGAAGTTCGACATCATGACGACGTCCTTCTTCCTGTCGCGTCGCTCGCTCAAGGCGTCACCCAACTCCGGCATGCCGGTGTGGCAGGACAAGCTGTTCATCGGCTTGGCGCGCACGGCCGCCGACGCGACGGAGTATTTCCAGATCCCGACCGGACGTGTGGTCGAGATCGGAACGCAAGTGGCCGTTTAGGTATGCCCGGTTAAGCAGAATCAATTGGCATTTCGCGAGCCGGTGAATGCCTGACCGGGCGGAGGCCACGATGCTTGCGCCAAACTGGGGTCCGGTTCCAGGCCTGAAGCTTCCGGCCCCGAAAGCCGTCCTTTACGCCTGCGATCATTTCCGTTCCGCATTGTCTTGCCGACCCACCAGTCGAGATGCGCTGAAACGACCTCGCCGGGCAGCAACTTATCATTTGAACCTAATCGATGTGCCGCAAGTCCGACCTTCATTCTTCAGTTCACAGGCTAGCGTTGCCAAAATCGGCGTGCCGCCTAACCGGCGCCGCACCGTGACCTGTCAGGATGCTATGCAGGCGCGAGGCAGAAGCTGGCTCGAGGCCGCCGGCCTGGTGCTGGTCCGGCAGCGGCCGGGCTCGGCCAAAGGCTTCATGTTCCTCTGGAGGATGAGACGGGTGCGGCAAACGTCGTCGTCTGGGTCAAGATCTCTCGAGAAATTCCGGCGCGTGCTTCTTGCTTCGGCCATGCTCGGCGTCCGCGGACGCATCCGACGGAAGAGGAGGTGGTGCACCTCGTCGCCCACGAGCTGACCGATCTGTCGGCCGGGCTGGCCAGCGTGGGAAACCGCAAGACGCCGTTTCCGTTGCCGCACGGCCGAGGGACGAGGCTCATCACGGCGGATCGGGCATCGATCCGCGCGGCATGCCGAAGGGGCGCGACATCGTCGATGCAGTATGACCATATCGACCCTATCAAGTTCAAGACGCGTAACTTCCGGTAGCGCTTCCGGAGGCCACTTCAGCAGCATGTTGTGCACACTTTTGTCGGACCCTGTTAACTGCCGATTGGCAGCAGGTCACCCCGTGCCGGATCCCAAATGTCGTCGCTCTCAAGCGCAACGACTGCCCGCACCCTTTTTAAGTCAGCGAGCACCTCCACCGCCGGACGCCGCCCCGTTTCCTGAGCCGCGGCGTAACGGGTGTATTTGTGACTGTCCGGCTCAAACCACTTCAACGATTCCAAAGTAGCCATGGCATCGCCCTTGCGGCTGCGCGTGATGCGAATGATCGTGATCCCATCCTAAGCGCTCGCGTCGAATGGAGACACGCTGCCAACGCTTCATCTGCTCTACCCCATCTTTGTTCCAAGGCGGTCGGATCATCTCAATGAGCCCTGCCTCGGGGTGGCCAAAGCATGCATATTTATCGTTCGGCCCCGCATCGAATTATCATCTGCGATGTGGGACTCGATCTTGGGTTGGCGACGGCTTCGCTCCGGGAGTAGACGTCGGACCACTGATAAGTGCCGGACCTTCTCCACAATTTCTCGGCGGACTCATCGTGAACGCTCGATTGGACGTAAATGCGGTTCGCGGAAACGCAGGTCTGGCCGGCATTGCGGAACTTCGCCTGGACCGCACCGTCAACAGCACCGTCAATGTCGGCATCATCGAAGATGATGAAAGGTGCATTGCCGCCGGTTTCAAGGCTGACCTTCTTGATCTGGTCAGAGCACTGACGCATCAGCAGCCGTCCGACCTCGTTCGAACCGGTAAAGCTGATCTTTGGAATTGGTGCAGAGTTCACGGCCCACGCGATCACCTTCGGACGCATAGATCAGGTTGACCACGCCATCGGGAAAGCCGGCCTGATGGCGAGAGCAAACATTGCACCTAGCCACGCCACGATAAGATCGAGCGCGGCTTCGTTGCGTGCGGGTCTGTGGTCAGTGGAGGGCGGAGGAAAAGCGCTCGGCGTGCTCGCCCTCGCGATACCACTGGTTCGCGCCGGCAAGCGCCAGTTTCTGAGGCAAATCGCCGAACAGCTGGTAGAGCCTTACTCTCAGGGCTTGGCATCTATGTCGCCTACGACCGCCACATGCAGCCCGTCGCGTGCGAAAGCGGCTTTGTGGAAGGCGCTTAGATCGGAGGGCGTTACGCTAGTCAGCCTCCCTTGGGCGGTCTCGAATACGGATGCGTGCGTAGATTCCGCGCCGCCAGGCCAGCTCGGCGATCGCATGAGGTTCGCGCTCATTGGCAATGATTTCGGAGAGAAGCTGGGCGCGTATGCGGTCGAAAAGTGCTGGTGTAGCCGGATGCGGGTCCCGCCGCCGAGAATGTCGGCCAGCAGTCGAGCGCCGCGGCCCCGCACCAGGGACCGCCCATGAATGACTCATGCGAGGCGTCTCAAGGCTGTCCGCGATCCAGCGCCAGATCTCCGCCTCGCCCGAGACGCGCAGAGCTGGCCGGTTGTGCAGGAGCCGTCGGCAATATCCGCCTTCCTCGTTCGGATGGGTAACGCTTGCGATACGGAGTCTTGACTTTGGCAGTCGCTCTGTGACATTACCTATATAAAGTTCGAAAGAAGGCGATATGGATCATGCATAGGTCACAGAGACCCGAATGAAGGCAACGTATAAACGCACCTATTCGCGCTACGCGATGGAAGCGCTTGGCCTTTTCGGTAAGACCATCCGGCTTGGCCGGATGCAGCACCGGTTAACCGCACAGGAGTTAGCCGAGAGAATCGGTGTTTCACGCAGCACCCTGCAGCGCATCGAGAAGGGCGATCCCAAAGTCGAAATCGGACTGATGTTCGAAGCTGCTGCCATTGTCGGTGTGAAGCTGTTCGATGCCGACGGCAATGGCATCACAGCCCTCACAGGCCGCATGGACGATCGCATCGCGCTGCTGCCGAAGCACGTCTACAAGGCCGGCAAGCAGATCGTCGATGAGTTCTAAGGTCCCCAAGTACGACGAAGCCTATGTCTGGGTCTGGCTGCCGGGCGAGACCGCGCCGGTTGTCGCCGGGCGGCTATATGCCCATGACGGACTCGTCAGCTTCAACTATGGCAGGAGCTTTCGTGAACTGGGAAGCGCGATCCCGCTTTATCTCCCGGAACTGCCCCTGAAGGCAGGCGAATTGCCTTTGCTTCCTGGCCTAACCATGCCGGGATGCATCCGCGATGCTGCCCCTGATGCCTGGGGACGACGGGTTATCCTAAACCGCAAATTCGGTGTGAAGGGCGATGAAATCGCGCGGCTCGATATTTCAGAACTGACGTTCTTGCTGGAATCAGGCTCGGACCGCATCGGCGCGCTCGATTTTCAGTTTTCGCCAATGCATTACGAGCCGCGCGCACTGGCCAATGCCACTCTCGAAGAGCTTGTCCAATCGGCGGAGCGGGTAGAGAAAGGTATTCCGCTCACCCCCGAATTAGATCAGGCGCTGCATCACGGCAGCTCGATCGGCGGCGCAAGGCCAAAGGCGCTGATCGAGGGTGACGCCGTCAAGCATGTCGCGAAATTTTCCTCGTCTGCCGACCTTTACAGCGTCGTCAAAGGAGAATTCATAGCCATGCGGCTTGCCGCCTTGTGCGGCATCAGAGCGGCATCCGTCTCGCTCGTTCGCGCCGCAGGCAACGACGTGTTGCTCGTCGAGCGATTCGACCGGATCAAGGTCACGGGCGGCTGGCAACGCAAATCCATGGTCTCAGCGCTGACGATGCTCGCGCTCGATGAGATGATGGCGCGTTACGCCAGCTACCAGGATTTGGCGGAGATCATTCGCCACCGATTCACCGCGCCGTCGGAAACTCTGCGCGAGTTGTTCAGCCGCATTGTCTTCAACATACTTTGCGGCAACACCGACGATCATGCCCGCAACCATGCGGCATTCTGGGACGGCGCTAAGCTCACCCTCACGCCTGCGTACGATATTTGTCCGCAGGCCCGCAGTGGCCAGGAGGCCAGCCAGGCCATGCTCATCAGCGGCAATAACCGCATGAGCCGGATAGCGTCCTGCCTTGAAGCGGCGCATCACTTCCTGCTCAGCGCGCCGGAAGCTCTTGCGATTGTTGAAGGCCAGCTCCGATGCATTGCGGAGAATTGGCCGCGTGTCAGCGAGGAAGCTACGCTATCCGGCACAGATCGCAATCTGTTCTGGGGCCGACAGTTCCTCAATCCCTACGCTTTTACGGCGCTGGAAGGAAGCGCCGACGTTCTCCGCGCTCTGGCTGACGAACTACGCAACAGTGTTCACGCCTGATCCGGCGCTGGATTTCGGACAAGCTCGGCAAGCGCAAGACGCCCACAATATCGACAACCCTTGCCGTGCCAGGACGAAGATTGAACAAACGGCTCTTCAACAGTGACAACGTGCACTGCGGAGAGATGTGGAGCTGACACCGCAAAAGCCCAAGACGCGCGACTTCCCGCGATACAACTCCACATAACTGAGCGTCTACAAGCGGTGCAGCCAGCCAAACATCCAGCCATCAAAGCGATGATCGTCTGATCTTTTGCCGATGACATCACGTCGGGGAAGCCTTGTTCGAGCGCTTGCCGCTTCATATCGATACCGGCCTGGGCGTAGCGCATCGTTAGTTCAGCCCGAGTGGCCTGGCCATCGACTGATGGTGGCGATGTCAACACCCGCCTTGACGAGGTGGATGGCCGTCGTGTCCCGCAAAGGGCGATGATGGATGCTTTTTTCCGCCATGGTGGTTCCTTCGCCCGCAGCCATGTGTGCGCAGCAAGTATGGAACACCGAACCGGGTGAGCAGTGTGGGGCGGTCGTTGCTTTGCTCGGCGGGACAGGGCGATACCAGACGAAGGTCACAATCGAAGATTCAGGATCCCTGAACTCGTGCATCCGTATTGAACATCAGCGAAAACAGAGCGTAATCCCGCTGTCCAGAAGGCGTGCGGCGGACGATACGCGCCAGGACGCTCTTGATTTCCGGGCTCATCGAGATATTCGACAGGTGCCACCCACGCGCCCTCTTGAAGGGAAGTGTCACCACCAGTTGCAGCGTATCCTAATATTCGGGGTGCTCCGAAATCAGGAACCGCGCAAAGGCATCCATCGCCGCCAGCCTTGCATTGCGGGTCGCAACTGCCACGCTCGACCTCAAGTGATGTGAGAAAGCTGCCCATCCTGTCGGTATTGATGTCGGAGACCGCTTCTTTCAAGAATATCTTCCCGCTCTCCCGCGGCATGAGCCCGTGGCATGCTTCGGCCCAATGCTGTGGATTGATGTTTCTTCATGCCACAACCTCGCTGACGAGACCGCCGAAAGCCCCTTCAAAGCGGTCGGTGGCGATCTCTCGCAGCTTTGGAAGGTAGTGCATTGATTTTTCGTGGAATGGGGACCCTGTTTAAAGGGTGATTTTCGTCCAAACGGGACCCTTTAACGATGGGGTCATCAAGATGCCTCCGGCTTGATCGGAGGCATTTGTGTTTTGGATGTTGGTTTTAGAGACGATTGCAAAGATACGTCGGCTGTCGCTGGTCCAGGGGAAGTCGATCAAGGCGATCTGCCGTGAGCTGAAGATCTCGCGCAAGGTGGTGCGCAAGGTCCTGCGTTCTGAGCAGACGGAGTTCCGCTACGAGCGCAAGCACCAGCCCTATCCCCGCATGGGAGCTCGGCGTGAGACGCGGGACCGGCTGCTGTCGGCGAATGCGGCCAAGCCGCAGCGGGAGCGGCTGCCGGTCGCTTCGACGGCTTCCACTGCATTCCCCCGTCGGTGTCGAAGACCTGCACGGTGCGCTTCGACAACAACAAATACTCGGTGCTGTCGAGTGCCGTCGGTCGGCCCGTCGAGATCCATGCTTATGTCGATCGGATCGCATCCGCCAGAGGATGGCGTGGTCGTGGGAGAACACGTTCGCTCCTTTGGCCGCAACGAGGTCGTCTACGATCCCTGGCACACGGCGCGCGCCGTTCCTTAGCTGGGTCGTGCGGTCGGCAATGGAGAAGGTGCGGCGCAGCTCAAGGCGGTTGATGACGTCGACCGGCAGATGGTGTTGATCCTCACCTGGGTGCTGACCGACGGATTGAGCGCGGTCGAGGCCGCCTGTCAGGAAGCCATCGAGCACGGTGCATCGTCGGCGCCGGTGATCCTCAACATCCTGGCCCGCAGCCGCGATCCGGCGCCGGGCACGATCCTTTCCATTCCCCAAGCGCTGAAGCTAGCTCACGAGTGTCGCCGACTGCACCCGCTATGACAGTCTCAGGAGGACAAACAGCCATGGAACGCACCGAGGTACTGGAACTGATGGGAGCGCTGAAGCTCTACGGAATGCGCAGAGCCTATGACGAGATCATGGGCGCGTCGCCATCAAGCGACGGCACGAGCCGCCCAGGATTGTCGGTGATCTCTTGCAGGCCGAGATATCGGAGAAGCAGGCCCGCTCCATCAAATACCAGTTCGCTGTCGCCAAGTTGCCGCTGGCCAAGGACATCGACGACTTCGACTTCGCCGACACGCCGGTCACCCCCTGATGCGCGATCTCGCCCGGCCGCGCCTTCGTCGCCGATCAGCGCAACATCGTCCTGGTCGGCCGCCTTCACGGGTCACCCAACTCGCGCGGAAGGTCGACCGCATTGCGACGGGCGCGTGTCGACTTCCCAACAATGTCAGACAGGAGACGCAACGCTATCGGAGCGATCGCATTGCCCGAAACGATTTTCCCAGTTGGCACGACAATTGCGGTCCTATGCGCAAAAGCAAACTAGACCTGAGAGCCGCACCGCATGAATGTAGCCTCCCAATATCTGCCGCTTGTGGCGCATCACGAAGCCGGGCACGCGGTGGCCGCCATCGTTTTGCACCGTCAGACGTTCGACGACGACCGTGAACTCCCTGCTTTCTCAAGTGTTAGTATTTACCCCGACGCCGGTGACGGAGAG
>NZ_RZSG01000213.1:0-8218 GCF_003997725.1 Mesorhizobium sp. M4A.F.Ca.ET.050.02.1.1 | reverse complement strand
GGTGCAACCGGGCGGCCATTTCTTCTCCGCCGGTCACACCATGGCGCGCTACCGCACCGCCTTCTACGAGCCGCTGGTCGCCGACTGGTCGAACTTCGGCAACTGGACGCAGGCCGGTTCGAAGAGCGCCACCGAGCGCGCTACCGGCATCTGGAAGCGGCTGCTCGCCGACTTCCAGCCGCCGGCTTCGGCCGCCGCCTCGGCCGGCGTGCTCGACGAGTTCATCGCCCGACGCACCGAGGAGGGCGGCGCTGCGCCGGTGTCTTGACGGAGATCAGTCCAGCCTTGCGGAATGGCCGCAAGGCGACCGGCATTCCTGACGCCAGGCCATTCATCATCCGGACAGGAAGTATCATGCAGTCTGGCGCGGGTCTTGCGACGCGGCTACGCTGCATGTGAAGACTTTTGGCGGCGCAAGGGATTGTCCAAGGCGTGACTGGCGAGCGGAGACGACGATGACGGCGCCCGACGATTTGCTGCAGGCCTTGTTCCAGAGATTGAAGAGTGACGCGAAGCTGACGGCGCTGCTGGGTGGCGCCGGCCTGCTCGAGCGGGCAACCGAGAACGCTGCCTTCCCCTATGTGACATGCGGCCACACCAGCGCCTTCAACCAGGACACCGGCGCCGACAACGACGCCGATCAGCTTGTCACGCTGCATGTCTGGTCGAAGGCCCAAGGCGAGGCTGAAACGCGCCTCATCATGAATCGCATCGAGGCGCGCCTTGCGGGAGCGGCGCTGTCCATCGGTCCGCGCGGGCAAACACGCCTGTCGCTGGAGTTCGCCGAGGCTCGCTACGACGAGGACCTTGCGGTCCATCATGGATTGCTGCGCTTCCGCGCCGTCACGCGGGAAGACGCCTGACGGATCGCATTAAAGCTGAGCCGCGATCTCGGCCTTGTCGATGACCGACCAGACCTCGCATATGTGCGCATCGCGAAATTCGTAGAACACGTTCTCGGCGAAGCTGACCCGCTTGCCGTTCACGGGCAATCCGAACAACCTGCCTTTGGGGGTGCAGTCGAAATGCAGGCGGGCAGCCACGCGCGGCGGCTCGCAAACCAGGAGTTCGATGCTGAAACGGAGATCGGGAATGGCCTGGAAATCGCCTTCGAGCATGCGGCGATAGCCCGACAGTCCCACCGTTTCGCCATTGTACTGCACCGCCTCGCCGACGAACCGGCCTAGATTGGCCCAGTCCTGGGCGTTGAGACACGCGATGTAGCCTCGGTAAAGTTCGGCAAGTTGTTCACGTCGCATAGCGTGCTCCTCTGGTCGTCGGGCCTTCGTATCCTAGCTAGGGAAAGGCGGAAGTTCCGCATCCGAAAACAATAGCCGTGACGGCGGTTTTCCGGTTATGAGCCCGGCACCGGGCCTGAGGGGGGAACGGCAGATCGCAATGCTCGGCTTTGCGGCTCAGGGGGTGTTTGCAGGCATGGTTTTTCAGGCGGTTACCGTTCATTTCACGTTCAGCACCGATGCGTTACAACGCCTGTCATGAAAACGCTTCGCACCCATCTCCGAACCGCGATGCTGGCGCTCGCAGCAGCCGGTCTGCTCGCGTCGCAGGCGATGTCGGCTCCGGCCATCGCGCCTGACGACACGCAGCCCTTCGTGGTCGCGGCGTCGGACTGCTATGCGATCGGCCAGCAGGTGGCGGCGCAGAATGGCGGCACGCTGGCCAAGGCCTCGCAGGCGACGCGTGGCGGCCAGGCGGTCTGCGTCATCGTCGTGCTGGTGCCCGGCAAGGATGGGCAGCGCCCGCGCCGCACCGAGATCGTCGTTCCGCTGAATTGATATCGAAGTTTCCCAAGCTGTTGGAATCGCAGTATATCTGCGCTGAACGTCAAGAGGTTTGAACTCCGGCATGCGTGTGCTCGTCGTCGAAGATGACAAGGATCTCAACCGACAGGTGTCGGATGCGCTGATCGATGCCGGCTATGTCGTTGACCGCGCCTTCGATGGCGAGGAAGGGCATTTCCTCGGCGACACCGAGCCCTACGACGCCGTCGTCCTTGATATCGGCCTGCCGCAAATGGACGGTATCAGCGTGGTCGAGCGCTGGCGCCGCGGCGGCCGCAAGATGCCGGTGCTGATCCTCACCGCGCGCGACCGCTGGAGCGACAAGGTGGCCGGCATCGACGCCGGTGCCGACGACTATGTCACCAAGCCCTTCCACATTGAGGAAGTGCTGGCGCGGGTCAGGGCGCTGATCCGGCGCGCCGCCGGCCATGCCTCGTCGGAACTGACCTGCGGGCCGCTGCGCCTCGACACCAAGGCCTCGAAGGCCGATGTCGACGGCGTGCCGTTGAAGCTGACCTCGCACGAATTTCGCCTGCTTGCCTACCTGATGCACCACATGGGCGAGGTGGTGTCGCGCACCGAGCTGGTCGAACACCTTTACGACCAGGATTTCGACCGCGATTCCAACACCATCGAGGTCTTCGTCGGCCGGTTGCGCAAGAAAATGGGCATCGACATGATCGAAACCGTGCGCGGCATGGGCTACCGCATGCGTGAGCCGGAGGCGTAAGGCGGAACCGCTCGCTACAATCGCAAGGAAACCTTTTTCGGCTCGGCTATGGCCGCGCTCGCTGGCTTTCCGCGTCATTGCTTTCTCGACCATCTGGGCGATCCTGACCCTGGTCGTCATCTTCACCCTCATCACCACGCTTTACCGCCAGGCGAGCGAGCGCGGTTTCGACAGCCTCTTGTCGGCGCATCTGTTCAATCTGATCGGCTCGGTCGGCATTTCCGAAAATGGGGCGCTCACCGGCGCGCCGGATCTTGGCGACCTGCGCTTTTCCGAGCCGAATTCCGGCTGGTACTGGTCGGTGGAGCCGGCCTCCGAGGGCGTCCATGGCGAGATCCATTCCTCCTCAATGACGACGTCCGTCCTGTCGCCTTCCGTCGCCGAGGTTCCGTTCAACGCGAACTTCCAGCGCAGCTACTCGACCGAAGGCATCAAGGGCGAGGAGCTCGAAGTGTTCGAGAGCGAGTTCGTCCTCGACGCCAAGAACCGCGCCGCGCGCTTCCGCGTTATGGGCAACCATACCGAACTGGAGCAGGAGATCGCCAGCTTCCAGCGCCGGCTGCTCACCTATCTGTCGCTGTTCGGCGTCGGCATGATCGCCATCAACGCCATCGCCATCCTGATCGGCCTGCAGCCCTTGCGCCGGGTGCGCAACGCGCTGGCCATGGTGCGCGAAGGCACTGCGCAGCGGCTCGATGGCCGCTTCCCGGCCGAGATCGAGCCGCTCGCCAACGAGACCAACGCGCTGATCGAGAACAACAAGCGCATCGTCGAGCGCTCGCGCACGCAGGTCGGCAACCTTGCCCATTCGCTGAAGACGCCGCTCGCGGTGCTCCTCAACGAGGGCCGAGCGCTGGGCGGCGCCAAGGGGCAGCTCATCGCCGAGCAGGCCGCCTCGATGCAGAAGCAGGTCGACCACTATCTGCAGCGGGCGCGCGTCGCCGCACAGCGCGACAGCGTCGTCTACCGCACGCCGGTGGCGCCGCTGGTGCAGCGCATGGTCCGCGTGCTGCAGAAGCTCAAGCCCGAAACCAGTCTCACGCTGTCGCTGCCGGCTACCGAGATCATCTTTGGCGGCGAGCGCGAGGATCTGGAGGAGCTGCTGGGCAACCTCCTCGACAACGCTATGAAATGGGCGAAGCGCGCCGTCGCCGTATCGGTGGCGCCGGTTTCGGGCAAGGACGGCGTCGGCGCAAACCTGTTCGAGATCGCTATCGAGGATGACGGTCCGGGCATTCCCGAGGACAGCGCGCGCGAGGCGCTGAAGCGCGGCCGCCGGCTCGACGAGACCAAGCCCGGCACCGGGCTGGGGCTCGCCATTGTGGCCGACCTCGTCAACGAATATGGCGGCGCACTTGCGCTGGAGCGTTCCGCCATGGGTGGGCTGAAGGCGGTGGTGCGATTGCGGAGCCTTCAGTGATACCTTGCCGGGCCCGGTCGACATCGATGGGCGGCGCATGGTATGCGCCGTTTCGATTGCTTCGTAGGTCGCCGGCCGCGGCCAAATTTCCGACAAATATCAACACTATGGCCACGCCTATTTTCCCGATGGCGCCGCCCCCAGCTCATCCTTCTCGAGAAAACCGGTTGTTGGCATGAAGATTCGCGTCGCGCTCGTTTCCGTACTGCTGGCCGTTTCCGGCTGCACGACGCTGGGTCGCAGCGGCCCTGACGCGAAGCCGTCGCTGGCTGCCGCGCCCCCGGCCGGCGGCAAGGTGGCCACCACCATCATTTCGGCCATGAACGGCGGCCTTGTCGGCGGATCGATCGGCTCCAGCCTTGACGACACCGACAAGCGCAAGGCGCTGGAAGCCGAATACAAGGCGCTCGAATATATGGCGAGCGGCCAGAAGGTGACCTGGAAGAGCGAGAGCACCGGCCATTCCGGCGAAGTCGTCGCCGCCCAGCCTTACCGGGTAGGCTCGCAGGACTGCCGGCAATACACCCACACCGTGTTCACCGGCGCTGCCAGCGCCACGGCGCGCGGCACCGCCTGCCGCAACGGCGACGGCAGCTGGACGCCGCTGACCTGACATTTTGCCCGGTTAGAATCTGTCCGGTTGACGTCGATCAAGGACGGGCGGCGCATTGGCCGCCAAAGCGTCGCAGTGTGCCTGAGTTGGCAGGGCAGGGCTCTGCCGTTATTGGAAGAACCATGCTGTTCTGGGTCATAGCCGCCATCCTCACGCTGGGCGCCAGCCTGGCAGTGCTGCTGCCTTTGGCCGGCGCCGGCAAGGATGAGTCCGGCGCCGGTGATAACGATCTTGAAGTCTATCGCGACCAGCTGTCCGAGCTCGACCGCGACGTGGCGCGCGGCCTGATCCAGCCGGCCGAGGCCGAGGAGGCGCGCGCCGAAATCGGCCGTCGCATCCTGCGCCTGGGTGCCGCGGTTCCGTCAGGCGCGGTCGCGCGGCCTTTGGTCGCGATCAGGCTGGTCGCGACGGTCGCCGTGCTGGCGGTGCCGCTGGTCAGCTGGGGTCTCTATATCAAGCTCGGCTCGCCCGATCTCCCCGCGCAGCCGTTGGCCGAGAGGCTCGCCAAGAATCCCGCCGATTCCTCGGTCGACGAGCTGGTAGCGCGCGCCGAGGCGCATCTTGCCGCCAACCCGTCCGACGGCAGGGGCTGGGACGTGCTGGCGCCGGTCTATCTGCGGCTGCAGCGCTATTCCGACGCGGCGCGAGCCTACCGCAACGCCATCCGCCTCGACGGCGATAGCGCCACGCGCCAGGTAGGTCTGGGCGAGGCGATCGCCAACGCCGCCGGCGGCATCGTCTCGGCCGAGGCTCAAGTTGCCTTCGAGGCGGCGCTGAAGCAGGACCCCGCCAATGCGAAGGCGAGCTTCTACCTGGCGATGGGTCTCGCTCAGGAAGGCCGTGCCGGCGAGGCGACGGCTGCCTGGCAAAAGATGCTGGGTGCGCTGCCGCCGGATTCTCCGTGGCGTGGCGCGGTCGAGCAGGCGCTGGCCGACGCAGCGGGCAAATCCGTCGCAGGGATCGCGCCCGCCAATGGCCCGGACGCGCAAGCGGTCGATGCCGCGCAGCAGATGTCGCCGCAGGACAGGCAGGCGATGATCGAGACCATGGTCGCCGGCCTCGATGAAAAGCTCAGACAAAACCCGCGCGACGTGGAAGGATGGATGCGGCTCATTCGTTCCTATGCGGTGCTGGGCAAGGCCGACCAGGCGCGCGATGCGCTCGGCCGCGCCATTGCCGTCTTTGGCGCCGGGAGCGATGAAGCGAAGAAGTTCACCGCTTTTGCCACCACGCTCGGCCTGATGGCGACGGAGTAGACGATGACACGCAAGCAGAAGCGGCTGTCGGTGATCGTGGCCGGGCTGGCGTTCCTCGCCGCCGCCACCGGTCTCACCTTCTACGCGCTTGGCCAGAAAGCCTCCTATTTCTACATGCCCGGCGATCTCGCCACGGCGACTGTTCAGCCCGGCCAGCGTATCCGGCTGGGCGGGCTGGTCGAAAAGGGCACGATCGTGCGCGGGCAGGGCGCGACGGTCGCCTTCTCGGTGACCGACAAGCAGAAATCGGTCAAGATCAGCTATACCGGTATCCTGCCCGACCTGTTCCGCGAGGAGCAAGGCGTCATCACCGAAGGCAGCTTCGGGCCGGACGGTATCTTCGTCGCCGACAGCGTGCTCGCCAAGCATGACGAGCGCTATATGCCCAAGGAAGTCGCCGATGGGCTGAAAGCCAAGGGCGTCTGGCAGGAGAGCAAGAGCGAATAATGGTCGAAACCGGACATTTCGCGCTCGTCCTGGCCTTTGCGCTGTCATTGGTGCAGATGCTGGTGCCGCTCTATGGCGCGCGCGTCGGCAACCAGAAAATGATGGCGGTTGGCGGTCCGGTGACGGTCACCGGCTTCGCGCTCACCGCGCTGTCCTTCGCCGCGCTGGCCAGCGCCTATGCCGGGTCCGACTTCTCGGTGGCGAGCGTCTGGGAGAACTCGCACTCGCTGCAGCCGCTGATCTACAAGATCACCGGTACCTGGGGCAACCACGAGGGCTCGATGCTGCTCTGGGTGCTGATCCTGACCTTCTTCGGCACGCTCGTCGCCGTGTTCGGTTCAAACCTGCCGGCGACGCTCAGGGCCAATGTGCTCGCCGTGCAAGGGGCGATCGGCTGCGCCTTCTTCCTGTTCATCCTGGCGACGTCCAATCCCTTCATCCGGCTGAACCCGGCGCCGATCGAGGGCCGCGACCTCAACCCTATCCTGCAGGACCTCGGCCTCGCCATCCATCCGCCGCTGCTCTATCTCGGCTATGTCGGCTTCTCGATTTGCTTTTCCTTCTCGGTCGCCGCCCTCATCGAGGGCCGCATCGACGCCTCCTGGGCGCGCTGGGTGCGGCCATGGACGCTGGTCGCCTGGATGTTCCTCACCGGCGGCATCGCCATGGGCTCCTACTGGGCCTATTACGAACTCGGCTGGGGCGGCTTCTGGTTCTGGGATCCGGTCGAGAACGCGTCCTTCATGCCCTGGCTGGCAGGTACGGCGCTGCTCCATTCGGCGATCGTCATGGAGAAGCGCTCGGCGCTGAAGATCTGGACGCTGCTGCTCGCCATCCTCACCTTCTCGCTGTCGCTGCTCGGCACCTTCCTGGTGCGCTCCGGCGTGCTTACCTCGGTGCATGCCTTCGCCACCGACCCGGCGCGCGGCGTCTTCATCCTCTGCATCCTGACGCTGTTCATCGGTGGTTCGCTGGCGCTGTTCGCGCTGCGCGCCTCGAGGCTGACCGCCGGCGGCCTGTTCCATCCGATCTCGCGCGAGGGCGCGCTGGTCCTCAACAATCTGTTCCTCACCACCGCCACGGCCACGGTGCTGGTGGGCACGCTCTATCCGCTGGCGCTGGAAGCCGTCACCGGCGGCAAGATCTCGGTCGGCGCGCCGTTCTTCGACCTGACCTTCGGCCCGTTGATGCTGCCGCTCTTGGCAATCGTGCCGTTCGGGCCGCTGCTTGCCTGGAAGCGCGGCGACGTCCTTGCCGCCGCCCAACGGCTGATGGCCGCCTTCGCGGCAGCGCTCGCCGCCGTGCTGGTGACGGCGCTGTTCATCGACGGCGCGTCGGTGTTCGCCGCGCTTGGCGTCGGTCTCGCCGTCTGGCTGGTCTGCGGCGCGCTCACCGATCTCGCCGTCAAATCGGGTATCGGCAATGTTGCGCCGGCGGTTGCGCTCAGCCGCTTCGCCGGCCTGCCGCGCTCGGTGTTCGGCACCGCGCTCGCCCATCTCGGCCTCGGCCTGACCCTGCTAGGCATCGTCGGGACCATGAGTTTCGGCACCGAGAAGATCCTGACCATGCGCGCCGGCGATACGGTGGAGCTCTCCGGCCATAGGCTCCGCTTCGAGGGTCTCTACCCGGCGCAAGGACCGAACTACAGCGAGGATCGCGGCCGCTTCCTGTTCATCGGCGCCGACGGCAACGCCAAGGGCGAGATCAGCTCGGCCAAGCGCTTCTATCCTGTGCGCCAGATGACGACCACCGAATCCGGCATCAGGACTGTTTGGTTCAGCCAGCTCTATCTGTCGCTTGGCGACGAGGGCAATGACGGCTCCGTCGTCGTTCGGCTGTGGTGGAAGCCGCTGGTGACGCTGATCTGGGGTGGCGCCCTGGTGATGATGGCGGGCGCGGCGATGTCGCTGCTCGACCGCCGCCTGCGCGTCGGTGCGCCGGCGCGCCGCC
>NZ_RZSG01000212.1:0-8230 GCF_003997725.1 Mesorhizobium sp. M4A.F.Ca.ET.050.02.1.1 | reverse complement strand
CAAGCAGTGCATCGGAATGCGCGCCGGAGCCCGGCCGCCGCGACGACACGATCCCGGAAATCAGCCCGTAAAGCTCCTGGCTGTCCTCGACGAAGCGCATCTGGTCGAAGCGCCCTTCGATCTTCCGCCATTCGCTGCGGCTGGTCTGGTTGAGGTTCTGCGCGTAGGCGAGGACGTTCTGGTGGAGGAGCAGCGTCAGGCTGATGGACGGGCCAGAAGGACGCACCACGAGTTCGGACAGTTCCTGGAGCGCGTCGAGGTCGCGGGCGCGCCCGTCCATGACGAGGCCTTCCAGGTGGCGGCCGAACTCGTCCCAGACGATGGCGACGCGGTCGGTGTCGGGCATGCGGCGGATGGCGTTCACCGCTTTCCTGACGGTCTCGCAAGGCCCGAGGCCGAGCGCCGCCGACATGCTCGCGGCAAGGTCCCTGACATAGCCCGACAGGGCGACGGCTTTGCCTCGCTGGGACGACATGGACCGTTCGGCGATGAATTCGCCCAGAGCCGGATCGACCGAGGCGATGCGGGAAGCGACGGACTGGAGGAATTCCCGGTTGTCGGGGCTGTTCGCCGCAGCCAGCGCCCCTATGCCCGCCGCAAGCGACTTGCCGCTGCCGTAAGAGGCGATGACCATCGTCGCCGCGCTCTTGAGCACGGCTCCGATGATCGGCGCGGATCGCGAGGTCGGATGGTAATGGGCGAGACGCTCGGGGTGCCCGAGGTCGTCGCGGATGTTGACGGACCTGTAGACCGTATCTCGCATCAATGAGCCCCGATCCTCTGGAAGTGCTTTTCGTACCAGGATTCCGGCGTGAAATGCGGAAGGGTGATCGTCCGCACCGACCCGAGCAGGCTGAGCTTCACGCCGTCGGCGCCGTAAGCCTCGGCCGCGAGCTGCGCGGCCTCGCTTATGCGGTCCCCGTCGAGGTTGAGGAGCTTCGCCGGGGAATTCCGGAGGGCGATGAGGTCTGACAGCGGCAGGGTCCACGATCCGGCATCGGAGGCGAGGAGCGCCACGCAGGCGAGGAACGCCTCGACTGGTATCGCATCCAGCGGCTGCGTCTTCTCGAACCGGCCGGTGTCGTGATGCTTCACGAGAAGCGAAAGGGACCGCATAGGCGAAACAGTGACGTCCTCCGGATCGACGGGCTCGTTGGCCGGAAGCGTCGCATAGGTGGAAAGCAGGCAGCCCACTTCTCGCTGGACGACCCCGAGCGTCGTCTGGTTGACTGCATGTTCGCGCAGGTAGCGGCCGAAGTCCTCGATGCAGCCTTCGCGGGCGAAGGAATGGCTGCGGAAGTCGTTGAAGAACCAGTTCCAGACCGAACCGCGCCGTCGGGCCAGCATCAGGTGGACGAACCAGGCGGTGACCGAATACTCGAAATGCGGGTCCGTCGCGTGGACGAGTTTCCCGAGTTCGGAGGCCGGCGGGCCGGACTTCTTCCTCGCCTCGCCGGAAGTGCGGTCGACGAGGCTCGTAGCGTCGAGCCAGTAAGCCAGCGACTTCGCCATCCTGCTCCCGAGGCCAAGTTCGTCCGCTGCTTCGAGGTCGGGACGGTAGCCTTCCGGATGGGTCATGACCCGGTTGAGTCCTTTGTCGAGCCAGCCCTCCCTCAGCGAGAAAGTTTCATGCCGGCCGAATTCGTACTTGGTCTTCAAAATCGTCATTGGCTGATCCGCAGTCCCTCTTGGACGCAGCGGCCGACGATTGCGGCGGCGGCGTCCATTTCTTCCGGCGTGTTGTCGACCGACACGGAAAACCTGAGGCAGCCCGAGGCTTCGCGCTCGCTCATCCCCATCGCCTTCAGGACCGGGGAGGCCTCGGGCCGGGCACTCGAACATGCGGAGCCCGTGGAGCAGTAGACCCCCGCTTGGTCAAGACGCGCAAGCAAGGCCTGCCCGTCGAGGCTGGGGAACATGATGTTGGCCGTATTGGGCACCCTGACTGTGCCCTTGCCTACGATCCGCGCTCCGGGCACCGCCATTAGGATCGCATCCTCCAGCCTGTCACGAAGCGCACAGAGCCGGGCCGCGTGATCTTGGAAAGACCCCATCCGTTCCTTGATTGCCGCCGCGAGGCCACAGGCGCCGGCGACGTTCTGCGTGCCCGGGCGGACGCCGCCCTCCTGCCCGCCCCCTTTCAGAACAAGTGGGAGCGCCTCAAGCATGCGGTCGGAAAGATAGAGAAATCCAGTGCCCGCCGGAGCATGAAGCTTGTGCCCGCTGAAGGTCAGCACGTCGATCCCGTGAAGGTCGATCGGGATGCGTCCGAAAGCTTGCGCTGCGTCAGTCATCACGTAGACGTGGTCGCCAATGCCGCGGAGCGCTGCAACGATCTCCTGCAGGGGCTGCATGATTCCCGTTTCGCTATTCGCTGCCTGGACGCATACGAGCGTGGCAGCAGCGCAGTCCGCGACCGCTTCGATGGCGTGCGGCAAATCGAGAACGCCGTCAGTCCGGACGGGAAGGACGGTCGAGCAGCTGTCGGCGACAGGCCCCATGACGGACGCGTGCTCTACGGCAGTGCAGCAGATGCGCACGCCTGCGAGGCTGCCGAAACCGCGGATGACTATGTTGTTCGCCTCGGTGCCGCCGGATGTGAAGAAGAGATTCTCGGAGTCGATACCACCTAATTCGCCTGAAATCTCCTGCCTAGCCCGTTCCAGCAATTGTCTCGCGCGGGATCCCGCTTGGTGGGAACTAGACGGGTTGTGGGGCCCTTCGTCGAGGGCGGCGTCCATAGCGGCCCGCGCCGCCGTCGAGATTCCAGTTGTCGCATTGGCGTCGAGATATATTTTCATGGCTTCCCTGCGTAGTGCTGGACGTTCGACTGGAGATGAACATAGACGATGACCGTCATTTGAATACTTCAACTGCCGAGAGCCAGGTCCTCGATTCTAAGAAGCGCTGTCTTTGTTCGAGTACCGTTCGAAACGGTCCATCACATACTGATATCCTCGATCGACCACCGACGGGTCGAAAGATGCCAATCCCAGCGGCACGGGGTTCCCCGTTGACGATCCAAGGGGCGCGTGAACCACCGCCGCCAAAACCACACCCGGTATCAAAAGGACTTCTAGAGCCTTGGGGAAATGCTCAACATGGCTCAGCAGAACCTCGTCGAAAGCTTTCTGCGTGTACGGGGCCGGCCTGCCCGCATACAGGCACGTAGTCTTCAACTCTGCTCGATCGGCACCGGGGAATGCGCGGGCCACTTTCTCCTGTATCAGGATAAGCAAATCTCTTTGTTGGGTTGTTGCCCCCCACCGTCGGGTTTGCGGCGCAACAGCGAAAACATTACTCGGCACCTCGGTGGTGTTCCGCAAACCATAATCAAGAACGGCGTGAAGCCGTTCGATGTTCTCAGGCAATAGTAGAGAGCCGACAATTGGGATCGTCTTTCTATCGACCCGAGGCTCGCCGGCGCGGCTCACGGATTCTCTCCAGTATCGGCCCTCCGAAAGACCACTTCGCACCGTGTAGTCCTTGAGAAATTCAGGAGCCAGTTCGACCAGCACCTGATACGCGGACGCCGCATCCATTTGATTTACAGATGTCTGCTGATCCTTCACAAACAGCGCGACCGCGCGCTCGATCTCCGGCCGATCGGCGATCTCATGGTCCGGCCGCCACAGCGAAAGGTCGATTTCTGCCGCACTGGGATTAGATGCTTGCGCATAGGTCATAATGCGGATGGGCATTTGATAGCGTTCGCCTGGAGAAACCACAGGATCGATCGAGTAGATGTCTCGTCGCTCCAGTTTGCCCCGATCTGCCTTATCCGCCAGTTCACGAAAAAATTGTCTGAATCTTCCGGGTAGACGCTCGGCAACTCTTCCAGTTCCGGCCGGGTCCTCCGACGATAGCTCCGGCAAGACCATCTCCAGTGGCTCCAGCCAACGCCGGACCTGCGGGGCGATCGCCATCAAATCGAAACCGAAACTGCGGCGTCGCGATTCCACCGAATAAATCGTCGGCTCTTTTTCGCCCTCCCGAAACAGACCGTCACCCGAGATCGTCAGCCAGAGCCGTCCGGCCTTCCGCTCGAGGTATCCGGGGCCGAAGGCTTCCTCCAGGACGTAGGTCATCTCTGAAGGGCTGTACCCGAAAAAGGATGCAGCATCGTTATCGCTGATTCCCGGCGTCGATTTGACCAGCCGCAACAAGAACTCGAGGGTCGGGCTGACCTGCCCCAGAGAAGCGACCTTGTACTTCACTTCGTAGTTGCGACACGGCAGCAGCACATCGAACACCTCAAGCCCCACGCGACGATCTTCGTCAGGAGGGACAAGCTCGTGACCCTTCAAGCGAAGCAATGGACGACTAAGCGTTCCCATTTGCGCCTCCCTTTTTTGCAATTGCGGCTGCGTGGGTGCGCACCAGCGCGTCGTCGGTGCGGGTCAAATCCTCGACTGAAATTTCCACAGCCGAGCCGTCTTCCACCCTGCGCGCGAAGCCAGCTGATAGACGGCCCATCGAATTGGCACTTTGCCAGCGGTGGCGGGCGCCGACGATTACCAGCCGGTCCATCGCACGGCTGGCCGCAACGTTGATGCGGTTCGGCGTGGTGAGGAAGCCTTCCTTGATCCTCTTCAGGCCGGCTTCCGTCGGACCGAGTGCGTTATTGCGGACCAGGGAAAGGATAACGATCGGGTTTTCCTTGCCCTGATAGCTGTCCACCGTCCCTATCTTCACATGCTTTTCTAACAGCGAAGCGAGTGAGGACTGGCGTAGCTTGCGCTCGATGAGATTTCGCTGTGCTGCGTACATGCAGATGACGCCGATCCCCACCGGATGCTTCTGCTGGGTAAGGAGCCACTTCCGGAAATTGTCTTCGGAATTCCAGCGCTCCAGAAGGCGGATAACCGCTTCAGCCTCTGCTGGGTTTGTCTTGCTGCTCGCCTCTTTTCGTTCGTAAGCAGCAGAGCCGAGACTGTCTGTCTCCACCCAGGTCAAGGGCCTACCAAGCTCCTGTGGCAAGCAGAGCGGATCGATATCCGGTGTAGAGCGACCCGCGAGAAGACTCAGGTCGGGGTAGAAAACCTCGGATACAAGCTGCCCTATGGGCGGCAGCATGCGGTATTGCGTTTTTAGCCTTGCGCCTGCCGTGCCACCATAAGAGGTCGAGAAAACGCGTTCGAAATCGCTGCGCTTTATCTCCTTCTTGGAGATTGAAGTGCGCTCGGAAACCAGATTAACGACCTCGGGTTTATGCTGCGGCTGCAGCTGCGCTTGATCGCCCACAAGAACTGCCCAGCGCGCGGCCTGTAATGGCACCAACAGCTCTCCCGACGTGCAGCGCGCCGCTTCATCGATTATGACGAGGTCAAAAGCGGTTGCCGTGAGACCGAGTGAAGACCTTCCTAGCCCGACGCATGTTCCCACAACGATTTGCCGTGTTCCGGCGAGAAAGGTGTCAAAACTGCGCTCGGCGCGTGAGACGCTTCCAACAAAATCTCGCCCCAGCCCGGCTATTGATCTCAGGCGTTCGATTTTGTCGGCGCCTATGGCGTTCTGCCGGGCTGCTCGGCGAGAGATCGCCGCAGCCACATCGTCCAAGAAGCGAATCCAGTCTTCCTCGAAGGGGCTTTCCGGGATCTGAACATCGACATCAAGCAATGACAAATGTTGTTGCAGGGTTTCCGTCAATCCGTTCAGACGTTGCGGCTGAAGCTCTGTAGTCCGGCACAGCTCCGCGATCCTCTCGATCACGGGGCGTATGGTTGTCTCCAACATCACCACGGGAGAAATGACCTCGGGCGGAATTCCCAGGGTTTTGCCCGCTATGGCCATACGCTCGCCGAATGTCGCACTGAAGCGATCTTTATAAGACTGCTCGACCCGCGACGTATGATAAGGGCGTAGCGGTACCGAAACTTGTCCGTCGTCCATGCCCACGCGCAATAGGCTGGGCAACTCGCCGGTCTTACGGAACAACGTGAGGACCGCTTCTGCTGCCGTATTCACTGCCTCGTGTGATTGGCTCGACAGAAGAACGTTGCGGACCAACCCGGTCGTAATGGCATAGTGAGCGAGGGCTGCTATAAACCTAGTCTTTCCGGTGCCTGGAGGACCCTGCAGGAGGCCCACAGGTCGAGCGCATATGACCTGGCGGAAAGCCTCCTTCTGATCCTCGTTTAATTCGTACAATGCCAATGTTTCGTCGTTCGCATGCTGGTTGATGACCTCGGGCACAGCATTCGAACGCGGATCGAACACGGACAATAAATTGGCAGCCCGTCCATTGCCGAGGAGGATACGGTCCACCGCGTCGGTGCGGCGCTTGAGGCTGGTTCCCTCAAAATGGCTCAGAAAACGCAGGCGCTGTCCGGCTTCGATCAGGCGCGATCCGTACGCATTTCCGCCCTGCGCATCTATCACGGCAAGGTCTGGGCGCGACCTGTTGAGGTCGAGATCGCCGATGCGACGCCAGTTTCCGCGCTTGTCCTGCTTCTGCACGCCGACCGTGTCGTTACGTGAGAATCCGAAGTCACCGCTTTCCAGTTCCAGAACAACTTTGTGTCGCCCTATATTACGATCGTAGACGCTATCGAGTTGCGCTACACCATCAGTTGTAAGTTCATTCTCAACATCGATCAGAGCCCGCCAAAGTGCGGGCACATCAATCTCCGCTGACGTGGGGGCGGCGGCAATTTCTTCCGCAAGTTCGTCTTCTGCCTCGTCCTCTTGGGGGATCAGGTCGACACTTTCCCGCGCCTCGGAAATCGCCGGTGAGACGGAGCCGGAGAGCTCCAGATCGATGCGAGCTTTCACCAAAGGGTCGGCGAATAGCGGATCGAGAGCCGATAGGTCGGTGACATCTGATCGGGTCACAGCAAGTGTCCCGCTAATCTTGTGGAATTCCTGTTTTGCAACACGCGATAACAACCACTGCTCAAGCCTTCGCCGCGATGCACCTGTCGCCTGCCCCTGGTTGTCCAGGCGGACTTCGATTTCTTCAAACGCGCCGCGAATAACAAGACAGAGATGACCGTGATGCGGATGGCGGCGAATGCGGAGGAACAGGTAACCCTCGTCAGGGTCTATCGCGCCGGTCTGCTGTCCTACTATCGAGATCGAAATGGCGCCCGGAAGCGCCTCCGGTTCGTTTGCTTCAGTGAGCCTCTCTAACGTTCGTGCCAGTGCCTCTTCCAACGGTAAGAGAGTGGCGAGAGCGGGCGGCTTTTCACGGCAGTCTCTGACTGCCGATGCGATGTCCGTGGCTACGGCGAGCGGAAGGTCCGCCACAGTGAATATTTCTTCGACAATCTTGGTGAGCGCAAACCGGTCCCGTTCCAGGCGAGTCCCTGCTTCTGGAGCATATTCGGATGTGACCAGTTCACCATCAATGCGAGGCGAAAAATCAAGCGCATCGATCAATACCGGCTCGCCGTCCGCCGCATTAACGATGATGTTCGACGGCTTGAGGTCTCCGTGGCCAAAACCATGATCGTGAAGCGTTTCAACAATCGAGAGCAAGCATTTGGAAATCCGGACAGCATTGTCGGAGGTTGTTATATCCTCGGTCGGATTTCGCAGCAGCTCGTCAAGCGGAGTACCCTCGATCCAATCCTGGACAATGACGAGACTATCTCCAAGCCAACAGACATCTCGAACTGAGGCGATGCCAGGAAGCCGATCCATTTTCATGTCAGCGGCTTTGCGTAAGAAGGTAAGGACTGTGCCCCCTTCTTTTTGAAGGTCGCCCCAAGAAGCCTGCTTCCACTGCTTGACCACAACCGGGAGACCGTTGTCCCGGCTTCGCCACGCATCAAGGCGATCGCTTTCGACGATCATGTCGCCCTCAACAGGAAAAGCCAAAAACAGCTGCCGCTGCGAGCGGATCGTGGTTCGAAAAGCCTCAAGCCCTGCAATTACCTCATCAGGCGTGGGCCGTGATGCGGTGGCCTTATTGAAAGCTTCGAGGGCAACCGTCGCATCGGCAAAACGATGTTCAGGACTGACTTCCAATGCTTCCGAGAACCAGTCGTGCAGGAGAGAATAGTCGTTGTTTCGATCAACTGCGGGCTTCCATTCAGCGGGTTCCCCCGATGGGAGAGAGCCGAAAAGTAGGTTGTGGAGCGCGACGCCTAGCAGGAAGACATCTCGCCTTTTGGGGCCTAAATCGACGCCAAGGATGTCCTCTGGGACGGTCACGCTCGAAAGAAACTGATATCGTGATGGCCCCAGTGATTTTCCCTCAGGGAACCGCGCTGCCAGCAAGTGAGAT
>NZ_RZSG01000211.1:0-8272 GCF_003997725.1 Mesorhizobium sp. M4A.F.Ca.ET.050.02.1.1 | reverse complement strand
GCCGCGCCGCCAGGTTCGGCGACTCGCCGACCACCGCTTCCTCCTGCGCTCCTCCTTCGCCGATGAGATCACCCACCACCACCAGCCCCGTTGCGATGCCGACGCGTACCGCAAGCCCACCTTGTGCCGGGATCGCGAGCCTTGCGATCGAATCAACGATCGCCAGCCCAGCCCGCACGGCTCGCTCCGCGTCGTCCTCATGCGCCTTTGGATAGCCAAAATACACCAGCACGCCGTCGCCCATGTATTTGGCCACAAACCCGCCAAAGCGACGCACCGCCTCGGCAACGCACTTCTGATAGGCCGCAATCACCTCCCGCAAATCCTCAGGGTCCATTCGCGCCGAGAGTGCCGTCGAGCCGACAAGGTCCGAGAACATCACGGTGACCTGACGGCGCTCAGCGGTGTCCTTCGCGGCATTGTCGATTGCCAGAGGCGCATCGGATAACAGTGGCGTTGGTGCAGCTACTTGAGCGCGCAAGGCTGCGATGGCGTCGAGCAGCTTACGACGATGTCCGACAAATCCGACGCCAAGATCCTTCAGGTCCTCGGCCGTCAACGTCGGCAGGACCGTGTCGTCGATCTTATTCTCGCGGAAGGCGGCCTCATACTGTTCGAGGCCATGCCTCCGCAGCCAATCTCCGACGTCCATGGCGGCGCCCCTGGCTTGCCTACCCACGCATGATCCACCAGGGGAGACAGGCTGTCTAGGACCGGGAACCCACCTACAACTTCCTAAAGAAGCCGGACAGAATATTCGGACCCGCTTCGCCGGGGCGCAGCCTGATGCCGTCCTCGAATGAGTTCAGCGTCACGCATTCGAAGCCGTTGTGCGCGAGCAGCGCCACCAGCGAGTCGCGATCGAAGTGGTGCAGGTGCTCGTTGGGAAGACGCATACGCCACGTTCGGAACCACGCGTCGCCGTCGGCGCCGAGCTCGCGCCAGCGGCAATAGGGAACGGCGACGGCCAGGTGCCGGGTCTTAAGGCGGCCGAGGAAACCCAGATCCGGGATGTGTTCGAGCACGTCGAACATGGCGACGAGATCCCACTGGCTGGCGAGCGCCTCATCCCAATCGACGAAGCGAACGCCCTTGGGCAGCGGAAACTCGGCGATGTCGCAGCCGGCGCAATCGGCGACCCCGGTTATCTTCGCGGCTTCGACGAAGGTGCCGGTGCCGTATCCGATTTCCAGCACGGACCGAGGAACCTCGCCGGTGATGCCCAGCACCCAGCCAAGCCGCTGGTATCCGAGCTTGATGGTCCGGTCACTGAGGTCCTCGTAATAAGAAATGTACTGCTTGTCGTACTTGATCGGTGTGAAGTCGATCTGGTGGATCACGCCAAACCGGTCCACCTCGTAGTTGTCCAACATGAGCCAGCCGCCTCCGGATGCCGCATTCCTTACACGGCGGAGCTGAACGCGAGGTAACCGGCCGGGCTGGCCCAAATCCCGGCAAAAATGGCGGCGCCAGCCCCCACACCGGCCGCTGCGCGGCCGCCTCTCCCCAATTCATGGGGGAGAGGAAACCCAAGTCTTTCAGGGCCGCGACCAACGGTGGTTGGCGTTTCCTCTCCCTCACAAAGCGGGGAGTACCATATGCGATGCCCTGCCACCTCACTCGACCTCACGCCGCGCTCCACCCCGCGCGCCGCTTCCCCACAGGGCGCGCTGGAACACATTCCGCTTGACCTTGCGCGGCACGAGCTCGATGTCGCTGACCAGCTTGGCGCCGCCCTTGCGGCGCTCGAGCGTGATCTTGCGGCTGTGGAAGGCTTCCAGCTCGGCGCGGTGCGCCACGCTGATGATGGTGACCTTGGGCAGTTCGTGGATGATGGTCTGCATCATCTTGTCCTGGCTCTTCTCGTCCAATGCCGAGGTCGCCTCGTCGAGCACGATGATATCGGGGCTGTGCAAGAGCAGGCGCGCGAAGGCGAGGCGCTGCTTTTCGCCACCCGACAGCGTCTGGTCCCATGGCGCGTCTTCCTCGATCCTGGCGGCCAGATAGGCGAGGCCGACCTTGTCGAGGGCGGCATTGATCTCCTCGACCGTCCAGTTGTCGGCGGCGGCGGGATAGGCGACGGCGCGGCGCAGCGTGCCGGAAGGGATGTAGGGCCGCTGCGGCAGCATGAACAGCCGCCTGTCGGCGTGGAAATTGACGCTGCCGCCGCCCCACGGCCACAGGCCGGCGACGGCCCGCACCAGCGTCGACTTGCCCGAGCCGGATTCGCCGGCCACCAGCACCCGCTCGCCCGGCTCGATCGCGACCTCGGTCTCCTTGACCACCGAGGTGCCGTCGTCGAGCGTCACCGAGAGATTATCGAGGCTGAGCATGGCGCCATCTTCAGTCTCGCCGCGCTGGATGCGTCCCAGCGCATCGCTCAGTTCGGCGCGCTCCAGCCCGTCGAGCGACATCATCAGCGAGGCGACGCGTCGCGCGCAGGCGTTCCAGTCGGCGAGGCGCGGGTAATTGTCGACCAGCCAGCCGAAAGCGCCCTGCACAATGCCGAAGGCGGAAGCGGCCTGCATCACCTCGCCAAGCGACATGTTGCCTTCGAGGAATTTCGGCGCGCACAGCAGGATCGGCACGACGGGCGCAAACAGGCTCGACCCCTGCGACACTAGCGCCGTGCGCATGTGCTGGCCGGTCAGCAGCGCCCATTGCCTCAGAACATGGCCGAAATTCCTGTCGATGCCGCTGCGTTCCTCGTCCTCGCCGCCGAGCAAGGCGATGCTCTCGCCGTTCTCGCGCACGCGCGTCAGCGTGTAGCGCAGCTCGGCCTCCGCCTGGTTCTTGCGCTCGGAGAGCTGGACGAAGTTGCGACCGATGACCACCATCGAGGTCGAGGTGATGGCGGCATAGATGACAGCGGCGATGACCAGGAAGCCGGGAATGGTGATGGTCTCGCCGGCGATCGGCAGGGTGAGCGCCCCACCGATCGTCCACAGCACCACGATGAAGGTCGAGGCGGCGAGAAACGCCACCAGGACGCCTGAGATGAAATCGACGGGCGAATCGGTGGCGATGCGCAGATCCTCGGTCATGCGGGCTTCGGGGTTCTGGTGGTCGCCGCTGACCAGGTTCAGCTGATAGTAGCGGCCGCTGGCCAGCCAGCGCGAGATGACCGCGGTGGTCAGCCAGGAACGCCAGCGGCGCTGGATCGTCATGCGCAGATAGACCTGCGCAACGACAAGGCTTCCGTTGGCGAACACGAGCGGCAGGAAGACGGCGGTGAGGAGATAGACGGTGCGGGCGTCGCGCTGCTCGAGGGCGTCGAAGATCGAACGGTTCCAGACATTGATGCCGTACTGGACGCCGACATTGATGCAGATCAGGATCAACAGCCCGATCGTGAACGGCCAGGCGAGCCTGTCGCCGCGCCGGCTCCAGTAGCCGCGGGCGCTGATCCAGAAACGCCGCAGCAGATATTTCTTGCGCGCCTGCTCGGCTTCTTCGGGGGTCAGCTTCGGATCGGGTTCGACGGCCTCCGGCGGCGGCGCGGCCTCGCCGTTGACCTCGGGAGCCGAGGCCTTCTCTTCGCGCGACTTCTCTTGGCTCGATTCCTCCTGGCGCGATTTCTCTGCCCTCGTTTTCTCTGGACGCGCCTTCTCTCCGCGCGACTTCTCTTCGTCTGGCGTCCCTGGGCGCGACCGCTTCTGGCGTGACTTCGGGGCACCGCGCGGTTTGGCGCCGGCGGCCGGCTTCGGTTTGGAATCAACTTCTGACATCAGCCGACAACGGCTTCAAAATCAGAAGGTTTCATGCCGTCGGGTCGATAGTCCGGCTGCCGGCAGCCCTGACCAGCACTTGCAACGGCCTGACGCCACCCAGCAATCCCGCCCCGGCCATTCCAACACGCCCGACTTTCTGTTTGAATGCCGCCGACATTCGAATGGAGTGCGGCCCATTTCAAACGATCCCTTCGCCCCCTTGCGGGAGCGTTTCCTGGCCCGGTGCGCCGATCAGCTCGCGGAGCTGAAGGCCGCGCGGGAGCAAGGTCCCCTGCCCGACGTGACCAAGCTCGCCCACTCGCTGGCGGGAGCCGGCGGAACATTCGGCTTTGCGGAGATCAGTGCCAAGGCAGCGGCGCTGGAGACGCTGCTGGTCGAACAGGCGGATGGCGGTGCCATTGACGCAGCGCTCGATGCGCTGATCGCGGAGATCGAGCGCACGCTGCAATGACGCGAATGGCCGGGCGCGAACCGGCCGCGCCTATTTCTTGGCGCCGCCGAGGCCGGTCCTGGTCATCTCGCCCCAGCCCTGGTTGCCGCGCAAAAACTGCCACCAGCCCTTCACGCGCCAGAAATTGTTGAGCTGGCGGTAGCCGAAATTCTCGATCACGGCGACCGCCGTCAGCACGGCCAGGTCCCTGGCGCGAGGAAAGCGTTGCAACTCGGCCTCTTCGAGGACGAGCGAGCAGACGCTGACGCAGACGCCATAGGTGAAGACGAGTGAAGTGAAGGCGAGCAGATATTCGCCCGACAGGATGCCGAGCAGCCAGAAGGCCGGGATCAATATATAGCCCAGCACCTCGGCCACCGGCCCCAGCACGTCGACGATCAGTATGTGGCCGAAGCCGAGGAAGCCGACGCGGCCGTAGCGCGGGTTGAACAGCATCGCGCGGTAGCGGAAGAAGCATTCGAGCGCGCCGCGCTGCCAGCGCGTGCGCTGCCTGCCCAGCACGCTCAGCGTCTCCGGCGCCTCGGTCCAGCACACCGGCTCGGGAACGAACTGGATGCGGTATTTGCGCCTGGTATCGCGCATGTGGCGGTGCAGCTTGATGACGAGGTCGAGGTCTTCGCCCATCGAACCCTGGGTGAAGCCGCCGACCGCCACCACTTCGGCGCGGTGGAACATGCCGAAGGCGCCGGAGACCAGCATCAGCGTGTTGATGCGGCTCCAGGCAAGCCTGGCCATCAGGAAAGCGCGCAGGTATTCGACCACCTGCAGCAGCGGCAGCAGGCGCCACGGCAGGCGCACCTCGCGCACCCTGCCCGCCTCGATCCGCGAGCCGTTGGCGATGCGGATCGTGCCGCCGACAGCGATGGTGCGCTCCGGATCGTCGATGAAGGGTTGCGCCGCGCGCATCAGCGCGTCGGGTTCGAGGATGGAATCGCCGTCGATGATGCAGAACAGCGGCGCGCGGCAGACATTGATGCCGGCATTCTGGGCATCGGCCTTGCCGCCATTCTCCTTGTCGACCACGAACAGCCGCTCGGTCATCGGCGAGGAATAGAGGCCGCGGATCGGCTGGTGCGCCAGTTCCTCCTCGTAGGGCCGGTGGAACTTCACCAGCCTGAAGGCCTCGATCAGGCGCTGCAGCGTGTCGTCCTTCGAGCCGTCGTTGATGACGATCACCTCGAAATTCGGATATTCGAGCGCCAGCATGGAATGGACGCTCTCGACCACGTTCAGTGCCTCGTTGTAGGCGGGCACCAAAAGCGCGATCGGCGGCGCGACGTCGCCATAGCGGTGCCAGAGCAGCGCCGAGCGCGCCACCGGCGGGCGCATGGACAGCGCGTAGGCGGCGACGATGAGCTGCAACAGGTAGATCGCCGTTTGCGCCAGCCCGGCCCCGATGATGAACCAGGACAGGATTGAGGCTGTCAGAACGATCTGGTGGCTCCAGTCGGCGATCATGTGGCAGGGCCCTCGGCAAGGATGAGCGAGGCGGTGCGCTGGCTGCGCGAGACGTCGCTGGCGGCCATCGCGCGCAGCATCTTTTCGCCGGGCTGGCCGAAGGAGCGCAGCGCGTTGGCGGCGGCATAGCGCACGGTCCACACCTCGTCGTCCATCAGCCCGGCGAGCGTCGCAGCGAGTTCGCTGAGGCCGAGGCGGCCGGCGGCGTCGGCGGCGTCGGCGCGCACGTCGAGGTCGTCGCTCGCCATCGCGCTCGCCAGGATGGACGGCGCGTCGGCATGGCCGGTCAGGCCGAGCGCGCGGAGCGCGGCGGCGGCGACCTCGGGTGAGGCATCGCCGGCGAGGCTGGCGAAGAAATCGGCGAAGCCGAAGCCGCCGGCGCGGGCCAGCGCTTCGATCGCGGCCGCCCTGACGACTGGCACGCCGTCCGCGCGCGATGCATGCACCGCAAGCTCGTTGAAGCGCGTCCGCGGAAAGCGCCTGAACAGCTCGATGACGCGCCGCGAGCGCTGCCCCGCCACGCCGATATTGTCCAGTACGAAGTCGAGCAGCGGCAGGCTGCCGAGATCGCTGAGCGCGATGGCCGCGGCGATCCTGACTTCGCGCGAGCGGTCCTCGGCCAGCGCCGAAAGCAGGCGTGCCGACGCATCCTCCGAATCCAGCGCCGCGAGCATCTCGGCGGCGTGGATGCGTTCGGCGACGTTGCCTCGTTCAAGCTGCCTGCCGACACGGGCCGGCATGCCGCATTCCTTGAAGGCGGCAAGGACGTCGTCGTGCTCCGCGCCGCGCAGCAGCGACAGGAATTCGAAGCCGGCATTGATCGCCACCCCGGCCGGCACCGCGAGGATGGCCGCCTTCAGGGCCTCGCGGTCGCGGTTTTCGGTGAAGGCGATCAGCGCCGTCAGAAGCTGGCGCCGCTGATCGGCGGCGGCAGTGCTCCGGCGCTCCTGCAGCACCCGGCGCGCGATCAAAAGCAGCATGATCACCAGCGAAAGGGCGCTGAGCAGAATGGACATGTCCCAGACCAGCCACATGATCAGAACCGCGCGGTCAGACCGAGCCCGAATATGGTCCGGTCGAAGGTCGGGCGTTGCTCGTGCGCCAGGCTGGCGCGCAGCGTCAGCGGATCGCTGACATCCCAGGAAAGGCCACCGAAGACGGTGCGCGTCGGCACCAGCGTGCCGTCGGAGATTTCCGGCGCGTCGGCGTAACCGCCGAACAGGTTGAAGCGGGGCGTCACCACAAGATCGGCGCGCAGCACATAACCGTCGGCGCGCGTGCCGATATCGTCCTCGGCGTGCACCCAGCGGGCGGAAAGCCCGAGGCGGCCATCGAGGATGTAGCCCTGCACCCAGGGCGAGATGGTGGTGACGCCGGCATTGGCGAAATCGTCGTAGCGGGCGTCGATGTTGAGCGAGACCGGACCGAATTGCCTGGCCGGCGCCATGACCTGCCAGGACGCGCCGGCACCGATCGAGTAGCGCGCCAGGAAATCGGCGTCCGGGGTCGCTGTCGCCAGCGCATAGGCGGAGAAGGCGGGCGAAAAGGCCTGGTCGATGCGGCCCTCGACCTGGACGTCGGTATGGCCGTAGCGGGTCGCCACCCGGCTGCGGCCCGAAATGGTCGTTGCCGGCGACAGCCGATAGGCAAGACCTGCCGAACTGTCGGTCCAGTCGCCGAGCCCGTCGCTGAGATCGCTCATCTCTGTGCCGAAATCGAGCCGCCATTTGCGCGGCGGCGGCACGGCCAGCCTCTGCTCGATGTCGGCGGAGCCGGGCTCGATGGCCAGCGCCTGTCGGTAGGCCAGCCGCGCGGCGGCGTCGTCACCCTCGGCGCGGCGCACATCGCCGATGCCGACCAGCGCCTCGGCATTGCGCGGATCGACCGCAAATGCGCGCTGGAACGACTGTTCGGCCCGCCTGTAATCCGCTTCCAGCAGGGCAATCCTGGCGTCGAGGTTCAGCACCTCGACATTGTCCGGCGCCGAAGCCAGCGCCTCATCGGCCAGCGCGCGGGCGCGCGGCAAATCGCCCTGCCAGATCGCCAGGCGCACCTTGCCGAGGCGAGCGTCGAGCAGGCCGGGGTCGATGGCCAACGCCCTGTCGAAAAAATGCCCGGCCACGTCGAAGCGCTGGCCGGAGCCGACGACAAGGCCAAGGGCGACCAGTATGTCGGTGTTCTTCGGCGCCAGCCTTAGCGCCCGGCGATAGGCCTGCTCGGCCTCTGGCAGCTTGCCCGCCGCCCTGAGCCGCCTGCCCTGCTGCATCAGCCCGGCGACGGGATCCGCCCGCCGCGGGGGCGCCTTCTTCGCGGGCACTGCAGCCGCCGGAGCGGGCTTCACCTTGCTGCCGGCGGCGGCCTGCTTTGCCTTGCGAATGGTCTCAACCAGCGCCGCGGCGTCGGCATTGCCGGGCTCGGCGCGGACCACCGATTCGGCCAGCGGCAGTGCCGCATCCAGATTGCCGGAGCGGAACTCAACCTCGGCCAGGCCGAAGCTGGCATCCTGATAGGCCGGGGCAAGCGAGAGCGCACCGGAAAAGGCCTCGCGCGCGGCCGGCAGATCGTTGCGGCCGAGCTCGGCAAAGCCGAGCTGCACCAGAACATCGGCATTGCCGGGTTTCAGCGCCAGCGC